>NZ_JADQAL010000003.1:0-146941 GCF_022129275.1 Psychrobacter sp. Ps3 | reverse complement strand
AACTTTGGACTTCTTTTTTTATCTTTTTTTTGAGCGCTTATCCCGAACTGGGGTTATTTAAAGTACAGCTAAAAGACATTCAGTTTTAATCTTATTATCACTACTTGAGGAGCACATTAATGAGAAAAATAGCTTTGTTTATCGGTGCTATGTCAGTAGCAACAGCAGGTTTTTGCGGCGTTGGACAGTTTTCGGGTGACACCACTTGCTATGTCTATAAACAAGATAAGTTACAAAAAAAGCTAAACTGTCAGTATGAGGGCGCTGAAGGTGCAGCGATGAGCTACGCCTTTAGGCAAGTTGACTACAATTTACCAGGATTCGGTAAAATGGCGACCTCGAACAGTGCAGATTATGATGACAATGGCAATCATACCGGATGGACGACCACCGTCAATGATGAACCCGCTATCATCAGATATCGCGAGCCATCTAGCAAAAAAGTAGTCAGTCAAACATATGCAGAGTCGGGTAAGGAGGTTCTAGAATGTTATTTGAGCACAACCTCGCAGTGGGAGATTTGCTCTGAGTAATAATTACCTCGCGTGGCCTAAAAGACCGAATGTTTAACTACAGGCTGAGCTTAGGTTCAGCTTTTTATCACCTATAGCAAACACAAACCAAGACCGCTTCTAGTAAAGTAAAACTCATCCCAGTCCCACTGTATCGTTTTTATACTGAGCCCACTATACTTAGGCACAGCTCGTTAAGACCAAACATTTTTTTCAAGCGCTTACTTACAGTTGACTCTTTTCACTGATTGCCTTTAAGTATTTATTATTGCGGAATATAACCATAATAAGCTCGCAATACACTCTGACAGAGATTGCACCGAACACCATAACCATTAACCCTGCAAAAAATCCTGCCGCACCCATACCTGAGAACATCACACTAATACCGCCAACAAAAACGGCAAATAGCGATAGCCAATATATAATAGTTATAACTCTGGGTGTAATGAAAGAATCAAATGATAATAACGAATTCATGGTCTAATGTCCTAAATGGAATGCGGATTGTTAAAGCTAATGACAAAATAAAGCTTAATATTAAGTGTAATATTGTAGCAACATTATACCTATGTAGATTAACAAAACAATCTAATTAGAGACATAAGTTCACTTTAATCGTGATTAATTTTCATACTGCTGTTAAATAATTGAAAAAGGACAAAAAATGAAACTACGCATCCTAAAATCCGCCGTGACCAACCCTTGGTTTAACCTCGCCACCGAAGACTGGATATTTAATACCCTTGATCCTGAGTCGCACACGCTTTTCCTATGGCGCAATAGCGAGACCGTGGTCATCGGACGCTCGCAAAATCCGTGGGTAGAATGCAAAATCGATAAGATGGAAGCAGACGAGGTGTTTTTGGCGCGGCGGCAAAGCGGCGGCGGCGCGGTGTTTCATGACTTAGGTAATACCAACTTTACCTTTTTGTCACCCAAGGCCGACTACGACCAATACGCTAACTTCACTATTATCGTCAATGCGCTAAAAAAACTCGGTATCGATGCTGAGCAGTCCGGACGTAATGACATGCAAGTCGGCGATAAGAAAATATCAGGCAGCGCCTTTAAGCATGCGTCTGACCGTAGCTTTCATCATGGCACATTGCTCGTGAACGCTAACATGCAAAAACTCGGCGATTATCTCAATCCGCATCCGCTCAAATTGCAAGCCAAAGGCATCAAATCGGTGCGCTCTCGCGTGGCCAACTTGGTTGAGTTTAATGAAGATATCAATCACGAAACTTTATCCGATGCCATTATCGAAGCGTTTTGTGAATACTATCAAGACACTGATCATGGTGATACTGATTATAGTGGAACTGTGCCCGTAGAGGAATTAGACAGAGACACCCTAGCAAAAGAACCTTCGTTAAACGCCTATTACGAGCAGATGGCGGACTGGAACTGGCGCTTTGGTAAGACGCCGCAGTTTAGCCATCACGTTGAGACCCGTTTTGATTGGGGTATTATTGATTTGCATATGGATGTTCAGCAAGCTGTCATTACCGATGTCGTCATCTTCTCTGATGCGCTAAATGTGGAGCTGATTGATTTGTTGAAGCAGACTTTAACGGGCACTAAATACAATCGTAGTGAGGTAAAAGCTAAGCTTGCTGAGCTAGCCCAAGCACATGATGAATTAGCCGCGCAAGTTGGTGATGTGTCTGCGTGGTTGCTTGACGAAATGGAAAGCTAAAATTGTTGCGGCTGTAAGCAAGGCTGTAAGCAAGATACAGGCTTGCAACCGCTGCTACTTTATTCTAAACCATCCAAAACAGCCTTCACCTCCGTCACATACTGACCCAAATC
This sequence comes from Psychrobacter sp. Ps3, assembly GCF_022129275.1. Lineage (NCBI taxonomy): Bacteria > Pseudomonadati > Pseudomonadota > Gammaproteobacteria > Moraxellales > Moraxellaceae > Psychrobacter > Psychrobacter sp. Ps3. The sequence goes on along the minus strand of NZ_JADQAL010000003.1, from coordinate 144,614 downwards.
AGGCTCCAAATTGAACCCCTTAATTGGCGTAGGTAAGCCTTTTTGCTTGCCAAGTCGTATGATAATCGCGTCCTCCTCGGGTAGCACGAGCACACGCTGACCTAAGTGACCGAGCATCGCATAATAAGGAATGGGGCTATCCATATCCGTCCACACTGAATGCCCATATATTGGCGCTTGCCCTGCGGCAAAGGCATCAACATTGGGCGTAATCATAAGATCAACATGCGCTTTACTCAGTAATTGCTCGCCTTGCCATTTGCCGCCATTTAGTAAGAGTTGCCCAAACTTAGCAAAATCTAAAGCGCTGGCGTTCAAGCAACAATAGACTTTTTCTATATTTGCTGCACCATCAAGCGACCAGTAGCCGTCGCCCTGCATACCTAAAGGTTGCCAAAACTTTTCCTCAAGATAGCTCGATACGGTATAGCCGTGAGGCTCTAGCGCTCGCGCCAAAGCAATGCCTAGCATTTGCGTATCGCCGGAGGAATATTCAAAATTTCCGCCGCACGGTTCGACAAAGTCGCGATTGACCATCTGCTTGACTAAGTCGTGACCATAGTAAGATTCTGCGGTCGGATTAATCGGAAAGTAATAATCCTCAGTCCAATCATAGCCTGAGGTCATCGCGGATAAATCTGCCAGCGTACAGTTTTGTGCATACTCGTTATTCGCGTATTCTGGCAGCCATGTGGTAATCGGCTCATTGACGCTATCGATATAGCCATCCTCCACCGCTTTGAGATAGAGCATAGTAGTGACGGTTTTTGCCATCGAAAAGCTATTGGTATGCGAGTCGCTTCCGTAGTCTTGCCAGTAGTTCTCATAGACCAGCTTACCGTCTTTAATAATAGCGAAGGCGACAGTCTCATCGGTATCTAAAGCGCTTTGTAGCGTTGGGGTAAGTTCGACTTGTCCAAAGTTAGGATGCTTTTGCCAAGTGATAGGCTCGCCTGCACGAATGGTACGATTATCAAAATCGACATAATCATCGATATTAGCCGTGGCTTCACCTTTAAGATAAGTGAGCTGTAAACCGCGAAAAATATAGGCATTGCCGGTCACGACCAAGCCTAAACTGATAATAATCAGTAGCGCGATGATAGGTAAAACAATCCATTTAAATAGGGTTTTTAACACTACCATTATAAAGTCCTTTTTATGGCATGGTTGATGCGTACGATTGAATATCGCAGGCAAGATTAATTTAGCATGGATAGAGTGTTTTGGGAGGTGGTTTTTTAGGTAGTGAGCTTAGAATTTGGGCTGAGCTTTTATTTAAGCGAATCAACGAGACAAACCAACTAAAGCTATGTTGCTCTATGGTAGGCTGATATAGTTTGATGATTATAAGTTCGTTTGTATTCCATAAATAGAGCGGGGCTAAAAGCCCAACCTACGCTTGCTTTATCCATTTATAGTATCACTAATAAAGCTAAACTTTCATTTATTGAGTGTGTGCTCATTTTTACCAATGCACATACGTGTGAGGTTGCAGAGAGTAAAGCGGCATGGGTATAGAGCCATTGGGTCATAAGAAATGGTCTACAAGATGCAAGTACTGAGCTTCGTTTGTAGCCAAAGTCTCATAATGGCAATACGCTGCTATTATTAAGAGATATGAACAATCGATACAGAGGACTGCACTGTGATATGCGCGGGTACTTTGACGGTGTAGTTTTGGGCTGTAAGATATATTAGTGCGTAGATAGAATATAAAAACATTGCTTTACAAAAATCTATAGCATAATATATTGCTCTTATAAAATAAAAAACATTTATCGAGTATGAAATTATGAATTTAAAGGTTAATTTTTTAGTGATAGCTTTAGCAGCATCACTAGTTGGTTGTGGATCAGATAGTGATTCTTCAAATACTAATGTTTCAGACAGTATACCACCTGAAATAACAAATCCGAACCCTGATCCAAACCCCGATCCAGTTCCAAACCCTTCTTTTACTTCAAATATATTAGGGGATGCTCTAAATAGAGGTTACGCTGGTAGTTACAGTCTTACTTGCGAACAGTTTGTAGCACTTGGAGAGACTAAAACGATAAACAGGACTTTGACTATTGACGCATCTGGAATAAAAATCAATGGTGACACTTTATACAATAATAACGATAAAGGTAGTATTCAAATTCTCAAAGAGGACGTTCTAAATCACGATGCTTTTCTAATTACTCCCCCAGAGGAATCAAAATATTCTCTCTCTTCTATCAGTTATGATGAAGATTTGCGTTCAGAAATCATCACTATAAGTGAAAAGGCCAACAATGATTTTGGTAGTATTAGCTATTCTTGCCCTGTTGCTTTCAGTAATCCTAGCTACTTCGCAAACAACATAGGTAACATTCTAAGTAAATACGTGGATGAACCTCTAAATGTAGAATGTATTGATTACGCTACTCCCAGAGATCTTATTACCCTTAATGGTGGGCCCAAAACTAATAGAGAGCTTTATATAGACGATAACAATTCATTACATGTAGATGACATGGTTTACTATGGTTCGGACTTTAAAAACAATAATTTTTTAGTCCTCAGTTTCCGCGTTTTAGATTCTGATAATAAATTCCAGAACCAGTTTACAAGCACTAATGAAGTTAAAGCTGATAGTCCAAACTCAGACCAAAAGAGAAATTCCGTTACGGTATTTTTTGATGGAGATGATAAGTTTACTGCATTGACTATTAGCACTCCAGATACTCAGGGTATTAGAACTTGCGGTCCTAGATAGTATATCGTATTGATTCTTTGCTAATACTAATATGATAATAAAAGCTGAACATTACGTTTAGCTCTTATTATCTATAAAATATGAAGAATTAAACCCTTAAATACTCGCAGCAACCTCAGCACCATCTCTTATAGCACGTTTAGCATCCAGTTCAGCAGCCAGTTTCGCCCCGCCAATCAGATGATACTGCGCATCTGGCGCATCGCCAACGTTTGGCATCAGCTCTACGACCGACTCTTGACCGGCACAGACGACCACGCTATCGACACGGAGCAGCTGGCTTTGGCCTTGCGGATTGGTGACCCAAATGCCCTCGTTAGTGATTTTTTCGTACTGAACGCCTGCCACTTGAATGACGCCGTGTGATTTGATATGGGCGCGATGCACCCAGCCAGAGGTTTTATTGAGGCCTGCGCCTAAGCGGCCTTTGGTGCGCTGCATCAGATACACTTGGCGAATCGGCTTGATGCCTTCAGGACGGATTAAACCGCCATCGCTTTGATAGTTAGTATCGTCAGTGACGCCCCACTCCTCGCGCCACTCACTAATAGACTGCGGCTCAGGGCGGTAGCTTGGGTCTTTTAAGGTCTCAGGGCCGAGCTCATCAAGCGGCTGACCATGGCGCGCGGTTAGATATTCGCTGACATCGAAGCCAATACCGCCAGCGCCGATGACTGCCACCGTCTCGCCGACTGATTTTTCACCAGAGAGTAATTCTGCGTAGCTGATCACTTGCGGTAGATCCGCGCCTTCTAACTTGCCTTCAAGGCTTCTTGGCACCACGCCTGTGGCGACAACCACATGCTGGAATTTACCATCTTCAAGCATCGCTTTATCGACTTTGGTATTGAGTTTAATCTCAACGCCTAAGTGCTCAAGTTCATTGATATAGTAGCGAATGGTTTCAAAGAACTCTTCTTTACCTGGGATGACTTTGGCATAGTTAAACTGACCGCCTAAGATATCGCGCGCTTCAAATAGCGTGACCTCATGACCACGTAAGGCCGCGACATGAGCCGCTGACATGCCAGCAACACCGCCGCCGACGATTGCGACTTTTTGTGGGTTTTTGGTTTTTTTGTAGACCAGCTCAGTCTCGTAGCAGGCTTGCGGATTAACAAGGCAAGTCGAGCGTTTATTCTCAAAAGTATGATCAAGACAGGCTTGGTTACAGGCGATACAGGTATTGATGCGATCGGCTTGACCTTTTTCGGCTTTGTTGACCCAGTGTGCGTCAGCGAGGAACGGACGCGCCATTTGAATCAGATCCGCTTGACCATTAGCGACGATATCCTCTGCCGTATCCGGCATATTGATACGGTTGGCCGCCATCATCGGGATGCTGATATGTTTTTTGATCTCAGCGGTAAAGTCGACAAAAGCGGCGCGTGGTACGCTGGTGACAATCGTCGGGACGCGTGCTTCATGCCAGCCAATGCCAGTATTCATAATGGTCACGCCCGCTTCTTCTAGCGCTTTGGCGACAGTGATGACCTCGTCCATAACATTGCCGTCTTTGACCAAATCGATGACCGATAGACGGAACACAATAATAAAGTCTTCGCCAACGGCTTTACGTACGGCTTTGACCACATCGACGGCAAATTTCATACGGCCATTGATATCACCGCCGTATTGATCGCTACGCTGATTGACATGGCGCGATAAAAACTGATTGAGTAAGTAGCCCTCAGAGCCCATGATCTCAACGCCATCATAACCCGCTTGCTTGGCCAGTTTGGCAGAGCGTGCGTAGTCCTCGACCGTCTGCTCAATGTTTTTGATAGTCATTTTGCGCGGTTTAAACGGGGTAATCGGTGATTTGATTGGGCTTGAGGAGACAATAAACGGATGGTAGCCATAGCGACCACTATGCAAGATTTGCATGATGATTTTGCTATCGTGTTTGTGTACGGCGCGGGTGACGCGTTGATGGTTGATAACGTCCATTTTAGTATTCATGGTACCGCCAGCAGGGAGCAGCCAGCCTTCGCGGTTAGGCGAGATACCACCTGTGATCATCATCGCCGCGCCGCCTTTGGCACGCTCTTCAAAATAAGCCGCCAGCTTGCCGTAATTATAGAAGCGATCTTCAAGGCCGGTATGCATAGAGCCCATGACTAAGCGGTTTTTGAGTGTGGTAAAGCCTAAGTCTAGTGGCTCAAAAAGATGCGGGTAGTGCTCATTGCTTTGAGCAGTATTGATGGTGTTATTGCTGCTGGCTTTGCGATTCTCAGTGCTGCTAGCGATCATGTGACGATCCTTGTAAATTCAGGTTGATGAGGGGTTCATAGTGCAAAATAGCTAAACCTTATATGGCTGCTATCGTAACACAACCGCTTTGTCGTCAGCTATGCAGACAAACGACTGATGAGTGAACACAAGCTATTTATCATTTCTATTCAACTCTATTCAGCGTTTCTCTTAAACGACTCTTACAAATCCAACCGACTTTTGCGCTGTCTTTGGCTATAATGAATACGCTTTTAATTGAAATATTTGCTGAATTGGTAAAGCAAAACCATCCTCAAAGTGTATTTAAATTATAGTAAAACCCGAAATAAGATAAAGGACTATCACTATGACTGATTTCCATACTGGCCTTGGTAAGAATCCTGCTAACTATCAACCACTTACCCCTATCGACTTTATCATTCGTAGCGCGCAAGTGTATCCTGACAAAGCCGCCATTATCTACGATGATCTTCAGCATAATAATCTCATCCAGAGTTGGAGCAAAACTTTTGAGCGCTGCCGTCAATTATCAGATGGCCTGCGCAAACTGGGTATCGATAAAAACGACACCGTAGCCGTCATGCTGCCTAATACCCCTGCTATGGTTGAGGCTGCTTTTGGGGTGCCGATGTCGGGCGGTGTGCTTTGTACGTTGAATACTCGGCTCGATATCAATGCCTTAACCTTTTGCGTGCAGCATTCTGAGGCCAAAGTGCTGATTATGGATAGCGAGTTTGCGGATTTGGCGGAGATTATCGACGAGACTTTTCCTAATCTGATCGTCATTCATGCGACAGATGCAGCCATTGAGGTAGAAGATTTTGGCAAAATGACTTACGAGGAATTGATTGCCAGCTCAGATGATTTGGATAATTGGGAAAAACCTGAGGATGAATGGGAAGCTATCGCGCTCAACTATACTTCTGGCACGACTGGTAAGCCAAAGGGCGTGGTCTACCATCATCGCGGTGCCACGCTTAACGCCGTATCCAATATTCTAGATTGGGATATGCCTAAGCATCCGACCTACTTGTGGACACTGCCGCTATTTCATTGTAATGGCTGGTGCTTCCCGTGGACGATCGCCGAGCGCGCAGGCGTCAATGTCTGCTTACGCCAGATTGATGCCGAGCTGATTTTGCAATTAATCGCTAAGCACAAGGTCACTCATTACTGCGCGGCGCCTGTGGTACATAATATGATAGCGGGCGGTAAACAAGAGTACAAAGACGCGATTGATCATAAGGTCAAAGGCTGGGTCGCTGGCGCGCCGCCATCAGAGACGATGCTGACGGCAATGGAGGCGATGGATTTTGATATCACCCATGTTTATGGCTTGACCGAAGTCTATGGACCCGTCACCGTCTGCGCTGAGCAGCCTGAATGGCAAGACATGGACGTCGCTGAACGCGCGCAAAAAAAGTCGCGTCAAGGCGTGGTTTCACACTTAATGACAGGCTTTGAGGTCTTTAAACAAGGCACGACGGATCCGGTTGAAGCCAATGGCGAGGAGATGGGCGAGCTGGCGCTGCGCGGTAACATGGTGATGAAAGGCTATCTAAAAAGCCGTAAAGCCACTGATGAAGCGCTAAAAGATGGCTGGTTTCGCACCGGTGACTTGGGGGTCAAATACCCTGATGGCTATATCAAAATTATGGATAGGCTAAAAGACATCATCATCTCAGGCGGCGAGAATATCTCAAGTATCGAGGTCGAAAACGTCTTATACAAACTACCTGCCGTCCAAAGCTGCGCTATCGTTGCCGCCCCTCACGACAAGTGGGGCGAAGTGCCCGTGGCCTTTATTGAGATTCACGAGGGCAGCACCTTACAGCGCGACACTGTCATGGCACACTGCAAGCAGCATTTAGCAGGCTTTAAAGTACCCAAGTATATTATTTTTGCCGAAATTCCGAAGACCAGTACCGGTAAAATACAAAAGTTTGAGCTACGTCAAGCGGCCAAGTCATTAGCCCATGAAACACCAAAAGTCACCGCTAGCTCCGAGTAGCGCTATGCAGAATACTTATTGATGCTAAGTATTTATTAGTAATAAGTACTTATTAACACTAAATAATAAAGCTCAGCCTAGGGCGTGTCCCTATTTTAAAAATGGTGATAAAAATGAGATAAATCGCAGGCAAACAAGGAAAATAGCGCAGGTAATATCAAGATATTGACCAGCTATTTGACACCGTTTGCCAAAGATTTAGCCATTTTTAGCCCATTTAGTCATAAATGCTTGAATTAGGGACACGCCCTAATTGTCTTAGGCTGAGCTTTTTACTATCAACAGATTGCGATATTACCAAGCGCAACTATCAATTCATCTTTGGCTCAAGCCACTGAAATACCAGCATCCCAACTAGCATCGCAGGAATAAACACATAGGCCTGCCATTGGCCCGTGCCTAATAGTACGACACCGGGCCCAGGGCAGATACCGACAAGGCCCCAACCGATACCAAACAGCATCGCGCCGATGACAAGCTTGCTAGTAACCTTAGTTTTGTTCGGCATCTCAATCTCATCGCCTACCCAGCTCTTGCGCTGCCGCCGAGCCCATTGCACTCCAACGATAGCGACAGCAAGGCCGCCGCCCATCACTAAGGCCAGTGAGATATCCCACGCGCCAAAGACGTCTAAAAACCCTTGCACCTTAACCGGATCGGTCATACCCGATATCAGCAGTCCTAAGCCAAACAGCAGTCCTGTTAGTAAGCCGATGATATTTTTTAGCATGGTTCATTCTCACTATTTATTTTCTTTTTCTCAAAACCTCTAGCTATAGCAGCCATTTAAATCAAGCCCAATACTTGCCGGCCGATAAACACGGTGATGATGCCAAACGCCATAAAAGTCGCTGTGGCTACCATTGAGCGCGGCGACAAGCGCGCATTACCGCAGATGCCGTGACCACTCGTGCAACCTGAGCCTAAGCGCGTACCAAAGCCGACTAGCAACCCTGCTGCAATCAGCAGCGGTAAAGAGGTCGTAACCTCTATACCAGGTAGCGGTCTGAACACACTATAGAGTAAAGGCGAGAGAACTAAACCTGCAATAAACAGTACTTGCCACATCTCGACGCGCTTTGGCTTTAGCAGGCTTGAAGTAATACCGCTAATACCGGCTATACGGCCAATACCTAAGAGTAAGATAACCGTCGCTACGCCTAACATGAGGCCGCCTACCAATGAAATAGGCGTGAAAACTTGCCAATCTATTTGTATACCCATAATGAGAGATCCAAAAGCCACTTTGTTTTATATAAAAACATTATATATTAAAGCATAATAAATAGCTAAAAAAATACTGAGCGACTGCATTAACAGGCTCAGTATTTTTAAATGCTTGGGTTTTTGACGGTTATATTCTCCAATATGAAGCCTGTAAGCGCCAAAGTAGCTATTAAGCAGACTGCTCTGCTAATACTTGCTCAAGAGCGCTTTCAAAACGCTGAACCGCACCGTCGATATCGGTTAACTTATCGAGACCGAATAGTCCTACGCGGAACGTTTTAAAATTGTCAGGCTCGCCTACCTTCAAAGGCACGCCAGCGGCAATCTGTACGCCAGCTTCGGCGAAAGCGCTACCTTTATGCATATCATCACGGTCGGTGTAGCATACCACCACGCCTGGTGCTTTGAAGCCTTCAGCTGCGACACTCTCGATGCCTTTAGCTTGTAGTACTTCGCGGACACGGTTACCCAGCTCCCACTGCGCCTCACATAACTGATCAAAGCCGATTTTTTTGGCTTCATTGACGGTGTCGCGGAACTGGCGCAAGCTATCGGTTGGCATTGTCGCATGATAAGCGTGACCACCATTCTCATAAGCGCGCATAATCTCTAACCACTTCTTTAAGTCCAGACTAAAGCTATTAGATTCTGTATTTTCTACGCGCTGGACGGCCGCATCGCTCATCATCACAAGCCCGGCGCAAGGCGTACTACTCCAGCCTTTTTGCGGCGCACTGATCAACACGTCGATACCAAGCGCTTTCATATCGAGCCAGACACAACCTGAGGCGATACAGTCAATGACCAATAAGCCGCCAACGCTATGAGTGGCCTCGCTCAAAGCTTTGATATAGTCATTAGGCAGAATCATACCGGCTGAGGTTTCAACGTGCGGGGCAAATACGACCGCAGGCTTATGCGCTTTAATTTGAGCGACCGCTTCATCGATATCGACCGGTGAAAAAGGCTTTGGCGCGTCGCTACCTTCGCGCTGGGCGTTTAATACCGTAGAGGATTTGGCAAGATTGCTTTTTTCTAAAATTTGCGTCCAGCGATAACTAAACATACCGTTGCGAATGATTAAGCAGTCTTGATCTTTGGCCAGCTGATTGGCTACCGCTTCCATGCCATAAGTACCCGAACCTGGAACAATAGCGACGGCGTCAGCGTTATAGACAGATTTTAGGTCAGCAGATAAGTCATTCATCACTTGCTGAAAGACTTCTGACATATGGTTAAGGGCACGGTCAGTATAGACCACTGAATACTCTAATAGTCCGTTTGGATCGATATCTTGGCGTAATGCAGGCATGAGACACTCCTTGTTTGTAGATTATTTAGATTGTGTGGTTGAGATAATTGTGTTAATGAGACAGTCATTTAGACACTAATAAGGGCTGAGACGGTTAGGTTTCAACTCATAAAAGAGACAATTTAGAATAGACGATATAGCGCTTTATCCTAGCGCTATTGCCGTTGGTAGATATTACCAGAGGACTACAGGCCCAAGACACTACAGGTGAGCTATCTGGGTTTATGCAGGGCTTACTGTCATGTACAGAGCGCAAGCATAATATAGGCGATATCATTTGATATTATCACTGTTATGCCACACTGGCAATAGTCTGCTAGCGGTTCTATTGAGGGCTTACGTTAGCGTTTGTTCGCTTATTTCACCCTAGTATTTCACTACAGTATTTAAGCTTAACATTTAACCCTGATATTTAACATTAACATCTAGCCTTAACTTATAGCCTTAGTATCTTGACCCTATCTAGCCCTTATCGCGATAGGCGCCATGTAACCCTGAGACCACAAAATCTAACAACTCGCTATCACCTTCACTGGCCGCTTTGCGCATTAATTTTGAGGGCGCATGAGTCAATGTCTGCGTAAGGCGTCTGGAGAGCTCCGTGATGACTTCTTCAGCATTAACTTCACCACTCTCTAATCTAGTGATAGACTCAGAGAGGATTTTATCGACTTGCGTGTGCGTGCGATTACGATACTGTTCGATGTCACGGCCGACTTTGCGCACCGCAAAGCTCTGCTCCATCTCCACCACCAGCTGGCTGACGAGTAGCTCTGCATCGACGGCCGCTTGCCTACGCTGCTCAAGGTTACCGGCGATGACGTGCTGCAGATCATCGACAGAGTATAAATAGATATCATCCATCTGACTGATAGTAGAATCGATATCACGCGGTACGGCTAAGTCGATCATCAGCATCGGCTGATAACGGCGACGCTTAAGCGCCTGCATCGTCATGGTTTTATCAATCAGCACACTCATGCTGCCGCTACAGCTACTGACAATATCCGCCTCGCTGAGCAGCTGCGGTAAAGCGTCTAAGGGCTGTACCTCAACGCTACGCCCCGGCTGCTGCAGCTCGGCAGCTAAGGCCTCGGCGCGTTCTGGACTACGGTTACAGATAATGATGCGCCCAACCCCAAGTCCTGCGATATGCGTCGCGACTAAGCGATTCATCTCGCCTGCCGCCACGACTAACAGCGTGCGTTTCGCAAAATCATCAAATATCTGAGTGACTAATTTGGCTGCCGCAAAGCCAAGCGACACCGCTTGCGCGCCAACATGAGTCTCGTTACGTACGCGTTTGGCCGCTGCAAATACTTGATCGACTATCCAGCCTAGCTGAGTATTGAGTACTTTTTCGTTTTGCGCGAGATGTACCGCTTGTTTTATTTGGCCTAATATTTGCGGCTCGCCCAATATCATCGAGTCAAGCCCCGCCGCGACTCTGAGCCAATGGGTTAAAGCGTGGACATCACGGTGCACATAAAGGTAGGGATCCACCTCGCTCAGCGGTAATTGTTTAAACTCAGCGAGCCAGTTTTTGATCTTTAGAATATGAGCGCTGACAGCCGCTGGTGAGACGCTAGCGCTACTAGTGTGAGACGCTTTACTGGTAGCAGCGACGCTCGCAGAAGCACTCGTTGGCGTGACGTTTTTGATATTTGATGAAGTGGCTGGCGTGACTGTTTGCGGAATTGTCTGAGGAACTAGCGCATAGATTTCCGTGCGATTGCAGGTGGAGACAATAATGCTGCCATCAGTGAACTGCCCTAATTGCTCAAGCGCCGTATTTACATCAGCGCCCACAAGTGCCAGGCGCTCACGCAAAGCGACTGGTGCAGTTTTGTGATTGACCCCAATGACCACTAATCTCATTATTGATTGACCATAAGCATAACGTTTACTGACTGAGCTCAAACCAGTGAGTGGCGTCATGATAAAAAAGCAAAAGCAAGCCCATCACGCTTGGATATAAGCGCAGACTGGGAGGCCGCGTTGTTGATTTAAGCCAATTACCGAGCAGCCCGTAGCCGCTCACTGTAATGGTGATAATACAAAGCTAGCTATTGTACCATTGTTATCCGTTTTATTTAATACTACCCCATCATTACTCCGTTACTGCTCGGGCAGCTTATACTCTATCTGGGCTTATCAGAAAAATTCAACTCGGCAGCATACGTTATCCCTAGTCCTAATAATCAACAGTTTAGTTAATCAATAGCTCCGACAATAACGAGCCCTAACGCCTGCTATGATCCGCCTCTACTGCGATCCGTCACTAATAGCGATCTAAAAATTTATAACCTTAAAATGAATAAGTTAACGCGCGCGGCAGCTTAGGCGACGAGTTACTTTTTATTTGAGGGTTTGTGGTATTCTTATCATCAACATTTTATATATACGATAACAAGAGTGCTATTGTTTAGGATGAATCTAGGCTCGTATAATGTTTCGATAATGCGCGAACTTATAGGTAATGATCATCAGCTATGATGTTTTTTGGATTAGTATTACAAGCAAAACCTGAGCCGGACGCTGCTTTAAGTCTTGACTATCGAGAGCAGTCTCGTATTCAGGTATTACTGCGCAGGGCGATGAGACGTCTGTGGCAACACCGAAAGCTCGCTTTAATGCTGGCGACTGGTTTGTGCCTGTCTACTTATACTCAAGCAAAAGTGCTCGATCCATTATTGAAGCTTTGGCAGCCTTATCAGACAACATTAGCATCCGTCGCTCCTGAGCCAGTCAGCGATAACGACCGCACTACTGAACGTCCTCAATCTCATGATGAGAGCGATTTTAAGAACACAGACAACATCAATGATGAGCCCAGTCTCTACGCTTTATTAGAGGCTGAATTTGCCGCCGATCGCAGCGATATTGAGCGGGGATTGAGCCTTTATAAGCAGCAAGCCTTTAAAAGAGATGCGACCGCAGTTTTTGAACGTGCCTTGAGTCTGTCATTGGCTTATGAAGCGGTTGATGAATCCTTAGTGTTTGCTAAAAGTTGGCAAGATCAGAACCCAGATCATGTGCCGGCTTGGTTTTATGTGGCGCATTTGGCGCTAAAAGCTCATGATTATGCGCTTGCAGGTGAGACTTTGAACCGCATTCTTCGCTATGACCCTCGTGCTGATTTAAGCGAGATCCTCATCGGTATTTATCCGAGTACCGATGAGGATCGGCGTGAGCTATTAGCCGCCTTGCAGCCTATCGACAGCGCGCAAAACGCTTCAATTTCTGTCCTAAAAGCTGGCCTACTTTATCAATTTGACGAACCCAGAGCCGCGCTTATTCATATCGAGCGCGCGCTGGCCAGCCAGCCTGACTACGTGCCTTATATCACCCTAAAAGCAGATATCTTACGCAAGATTGAACCGGCGCAAACGGTAGTCAATTACGTCAGCCAAGCGCGTTTACGCAATCCTGATAGCAAGAGTCTGTATCTCTATGAGATTCGCTACTTGTTAGACTTAAAACAAAGCGTATCGGCTTGGGAGCTACTGTTAGCGGCGCATGAGCGCTTCACCGATGATCCTGAGATTACCTTACTGGCCGCGTTGGTCAGCTTAGATATTCAAGAATATTCCAGCGCCGATCAGCTTCTGAACACTTTAGCAAAAAGTCCGACTTATTTGGATCAAGCCTATTATTATTTAGGCATCAGTGCTGAGCGCCAACAGCGTTTTGAGCAAGCAAAAAGCTATCTAAAAAGTGTCATACAAGAAGACTTAGTGCTGGCCGCGCGTAAAAAAGTGGTGGAGCTTGAACTATTAGACGATAATAGCGAAGCCGCGATAGCCACCTTACGCAATCTGCGTGAGGATTTTGAGGTCTTCGCGCCTGATACCTTTGTGCTACAAGCAGATATTTTGTGGCAACAAGGTAAAGCTGACGAAGCACTAGAGCTGTTGAGCCGTGCCAGTCGCAAGCATCCAAATAGCGAGGCGATACTATTTGCGCGGGTACAATTGCTCGATGATCGCAATGACTATGTGGTGAAGCGCACCTTGCTCAATCATTTGCAAAACCTCAACCCGGATAATTTATCGTACCAGCTTAGCTACGCACAGCTGTTATTAGCCAATGATCGCAACTCTACTCAAGGCTTAGAGCTGGCGCAAACTATTATTCAAATTCGCTATGATGATCCGCGTTATGATAATGAGCTGCACTTGCAAGCGCTGAATGTATTGGCTAGTAATGCCTTAGCCAATGATAACTTCACGCAAGTTATCGACTATCTACAAACACCTTATGAGGTACTGCCGACACTACGCTCAGGCGTGCTGTTGCTACGAGCCTATCAAGGGCTTGAGAATAACGAAAAGGTCGCCGAGCTGTTAGCCGATTTACAACAGCGCTTTGCTTTTGGTCAACAAAACGTCAATGACCGTATTCAACTTTACTAACATCTTCCATAATCGAGTAACATCTACAGCTTAGACTAAGGATTATATTTTGAGCGACTCTCTTTGAGTTGCTTTTTTAAGGGAAAATTTATGTCGACATTTTTATCTACAGCGTTATCCATTCATAATAAAAATTCAAAAAAATCAGCCTTATTAGCGACCCTAGTTAGTGGCGCGTTATTGAGCACTGGCTGTCAGTCGATACCTAGCTCACAAGCTGACGCTACTTCCACCCCTACCCTGCAAGCGCAGAAGCTTGAGAGTTTCACTATCAATGGTAAAATCGGTGTGACAACACCAACTGGGCCTTCTGCTTCTTCGGCTGATGGCAGCAATGCAAGCAAGCAAGGCGGTAGCGCTTTTTATACTTGGGGACAAGAAGATAATCGCTTCGCTATTGAGCTGATGGGCGCGTTAGGCATTGGCAAAACCAACATCGAATATGACGGCCAAACGGCAACTTTAGTCAGTGAAAAAACCGGCAGCCTGAGCGCCGAGGATCCAGAAGCATTACTGCAAAAAGCCACTGGCTGGCAAGCACCTATCTCACAAATGCCTTACTGGATATCAGGGCGCTCCGCACCCTCGGACACCGCGCCACAAGTTGATAGTCAAAACCGCCTTATAAGCTCAGTCAATGGCAACTGGAGCGCTAAGTTCGCCTATGACGGTAATAACAAGCTACCGAACAAAATTATCGCCACTCAGCCGCAAGGTCAAAAAGTAGTCATGACCATTAACCATCTAAGTCAGTAATAAAATAGACGCTCCAATGACCCAGACCGTTACTAACTGCTCGCTAGCTGATAATAATAGCCTTACACGCTTGTCACCGGCAAAAATTAATCTGTTTTTGCACATCACAGGTAAGCGGGCTGATGGCTATCATAATCTGCAAACCGTTTTTCGCTTGCTCGATTGGGGCGATTATTTGCAGTTTACTTTGACTGACATGATAGATACTCCTAACGCTGCGCAAGTGAATACAAGTATTGATCAGCAAGCGGCGGCGCTTACTCAGCAGTTAATCAGCCTTAAGGGCGCAGCTAGCATTACTGATAATGTAGCAGATAACCTAATCTTTAAAGCGGCAAAAGCGCTACTAGCTTATGTGATTTCGATAGCACAACTGCCTCAATCCTTGCACGCTATCAGCATTACCCTAGATAAGCACCTACCAATGGGCGCAGGATTAGGCGGTGGCTCTTCCAATGCTGCTACCACCCTACTCGCCTTAAACGAGCTTTGGCAACTTAACCTAAATCAAGATGAGCTGCTTAAAATAGCGACGACTATTGGCGCTGATGTACCGATATTTATCTTTGGGCAAGATGCTATCGCCATGGGCATTGGCGAAGAATTAACCAGCATTGACTTGCCAAATCAGCATTATCTGATTTTGACGCCAAACGCTCATGTCAATACTGCTGAGCTATTCGCTCATCCTAAGCTCAATCGTGATATCGCGCCTTTGTCTACCAAGACTATTACCCATCAAAGTCGTGATTATCTGTCAAACCTAAATTCGCCTTACCAGAATGTCTTTACACCAGTAGTGATAAGTCTGGCTCCTGCGGTCGAAGAAGCTTTGAGTTATTTACAAGGCTTGGAGGCAGACACATTGGGCACAGCAAGGATGACCGGCTCAGGCAGCGCAGTGTTTTTACCTTTAGGTGCAAGTGTGGCGGCTGATAAAGCGCTATTGAATCAATGGATTGCAAATGCGCCTTGTGCAGGTTATGTGGTTGAGAGTTTATAATTAAAAACAGCACAAAAAAATCAAGACATACGTAGGCTGCTCTTTTAACCCTAAAAAGCATTCAAAATCGTACTAGAGTTTTAACTTTTAGGTGAAACTTCTTAAATAGAACTTCGATATTTATTAAATTTGGACTACGATGGCTTGAGTTGCAGCACTATTAGTTGTTCGGAGTCTGTCATTATCTGCTAAGCTTTACTACTATAAATAATCCAAAGAAAAAGGCGAAAAGCCTTGCAAAATTTAAAAATTTACTTATAATAGGTCGCCACAATAGGGGTATAGCCAAGTTGGTAAGGCATCAGGTTTTGATCCTGACATCCGTTGGTTCGAGTCCAGCTACCCCTGCCATTTTTTGTTTGTCTTCATTGTTTATCATACGAGTACAGCATTGATACTCAGTCCTGGTCGCTAATGTGATCTTGATTTTAGTGATAGCAATTGACAACACCTTCGTATTTTCGGTATAGTTCGCAACGAACACCGTAAATCTCGGTCGTCACAAAGAGTGCAAGCTCGTAGCGATGACACGTTAGGTAAGCGTAGCGATAACAGCTACGATACCGAGCATTACAGGGGTATAGCCAAGTTGGTAAGGCATCAGGTTTTGATCCTGACATCCGTTGGTTCGAGTCCAGCTACCCCTGCCATTTTCTGTAATTGCGTTGTTTCATCTTCTGTAAATTTTTGATACCCACTCTTTTCTATATTTGAGCAGTTTGACACTGCTTAGCGGTCACTGCTTGAGTCACTCAATAGGACTTTGTCATGCCTTATTTGGCGATTTTTACGGGTAATGCCCACCCTGAACTTGCGAAAACCGTAGCCGACCATCTCCATATCCCTCTTGGGAAAGCTGACATCACCCGTTTTTCTGATGGCGAAATCGCTGTAGAGGTTAAAGAACACGTACGTGGTAAAGACGTGTTTATCATGCAGCCCACTTGCGCGCCGACCAATGACAATTTGATGGAAATCATGATGATGGCTGATGCACTGCGCCGCTCTAGTGCTGGCCGTATCACTGCTGTCATGCCCTACTTTGGTTATGCCCGTCAAGACCGTCGTCCACGCTCAGCCCGCGTGCCAATATCAGCCAAAGTCGTCGCCGATATGCTCAACATCGTCAGCATTGATCGCGTCATGACGGTCGATTTGCACTCCGATCAAATTCAGGGTTTCTTTGATATTCCTGTCGATAATATCTACGGTACGCCAGTATTGTTGAACGAGTTACTCAAGCACGATTACGATAATATCATGGTGGTTTCACCCGACGTCGGCGGCGTCGTCCGTGCCCGTGCGATGGCGAAGCAATTAGGCGATGCTGATTTAGCGATTATCGATAAGCGCCGTGCCCGTGCTAACGAATCTCAAGTGATGCATATCATCGGTGATGTCCGTGACCGTGACTGCGTCATCGTTGATGATATGGTTGATACCGCAGGTACGTTGTGCAAAGCGGCCGCTGCACTCAAAGAAAGCGGCGCGCGCCGAGTGCTCGCTTATATCACGCATCCTGTCTTATCCGGTAATGCCTTGAAGAACATCAGCGATTCAGAGCTCGACGAGATCGTCGTGACCGACACTATCCCGTTATCAGATGCGGCAAAAGCTTGCACTAAGATTCGTCAAGTCTCTATCGCGCCGATGCTCGCTGAGAGTCTGCGCCGTATCAATAACGAAGAGTCTATCAGCGCCATGTTTGATGCTTAAGACGGCTCGTTAGTTAGACTAGATTACTGATATCAAAGATTAGCGCTAAAGTAACCCTTTAGCGCTTTTTTTGCTCTAAAATTACTATTCGTGACCTTCTGCCAAGGTTTTGAGATCTCAAGTGGAGCAGATCATCTTCTACTCTTTGCTTATCAATTTTTATAATCTTTTCAACCCTTTATTATTGCAGCAAAAACACGTATAATGCGCGCCTGTGCTGCTCATTGCTTATTATCTATAGTGTTACAGATTTACATGATAGATATAGGCAGTTCACTCAGCACTTTTTAGAGTATCCATTATCCAGTAGTAGACTGGTCGCAAGTTTTGACGCTGGTAGATACTTCACATACACTCTATAGGATTATATCCATGGCTATTGATCATTTTGCAATTAACGCGGTTGACCGCTCTGCTGAACAACAAGGTAAAGGTGCGAGCCGCCGCCTTCGTAAGCAGAACCTAGTACCTGCTATCATTTATGGTGGTAATGAGGAGCCAACGGCTATCTCTATCAAACTAAACGAGATGGTAAAGTCGCTTGAATACGAAGCGTTTTTCTCACAAGTTTTGACTATTACTACCGATAAAGGCGATGAGCACCAAGTCGTTATTAAAGACTTGCAGCGTCATCCTGCTAAAGGCTTCCCAATGCATGCTGACTTCCAGCGCATTGTTAAAGGCCAGAAAATTAACATGAATGTCCCTGTACATTTCTCAGGCCGTGAAGACGCACCTGGTACCAAAGAAGGCGGTATTCTATCAACGCTTGTCTCTGATATCGAAATCGTTGCGCTACCTTCACAGCTTCCTGAATACCTCGAAGTTGATGTATCAGGTATGGAGATCGGCGATCTGTTCCGTCTATCAGATATCGATCTGCCTGAAGGCGTGATCATCTTTGATCTTGATATGGAAGATGCACACGATCGCACTATCGTTAACATGTTGCCACCAACGCTTGAAGAAGTGGACGAAGATGCAGACGAAGTGGATGCTGATGAAGTACCAGCCACTGAGCAAGGCGGCGAAGGCGCTGAAGGCGAAGCGCAAGACGGCGACGATCAAGACGCTGAGTAATTATCCTTTTGTAAACCCCTACTTTTGTAAACCCCTACTTTGGTGATACGACGAGTAGGGTTGTTGCATAAAAAAACAGCAGGCGATTAAGATCTCCTGCTGTTTTTGTGAGTATTATTTGAAAAGCGAGTAGTGCGTTATTCAAATAGTATTTGTTGTTAGGCTCTTTATATCGAGCTTATTTTTCTTTTTTAGGCAGAGTATGTTATGGCGATAAAACTCATCGTTGGTCTTGGCAATCCTGGTGAGCAGTATATGCTCACGCGGCATAATGCTGGGTTCTGGTTTGTGCAGCATATTGCTCATCAGTTCAATATCACTCTGAGTCCGGATAAGAAGTTCCATGGCATCACTGGCCGCGGGCAAGTGCACGGTCATGATGTACGTTTGCTACTGCCCCTCACCTTTATGAATAAATCGGGTCAATCGGTCGTACCGATGGTCAATTACTATAATATTGCCAATGACGAGCTACTTATCGCTCATGACGAGCTCGATATCGATGCCGGTAGCATTAAGCTCAAGACCGCTGGCGGCCATGGTGGACATAATGGCCTGCGTGATATTACCCCGCATATCGGTAACGACTTTCATCGTTTGCGCGTTGGTATTGGTCATCCGGGCCATAAGTCAAAAGTGACAGGGCATGTGCTCTCAAAGCCCGCTGCCAATGAGCAAATCGCTATTGAGAGTGCGTTAAACGCGGCTTTTGAAGCACTACCTTTACTGTTGGATGGCGATATCGAAAAGGCGCGCTCGCAAATCAATAGCTTTAAATTACCAGAATAATACTATAAAATTGCGCCAGCCTTTTATTTTGGCAAAATCATCCCCATTAACCTTTTGATTTCGCTCATTTAATCTGTTTTTAATATTCGTTTCGTTTTTAATATTCGTTTCACTAAGGAAGCACCTTATGCTACTTAATATGCTCAAATGCAAACTGCACCGTGCCCGTGTTACCCATGCCGAGCTACACTATGAAGGCTCATGTGGTATCGATGGCGACTTATTAGATCTTGCAGGCTTGCGCGAGAATGAATCGATTGATATCTATAATGTCACTAACGGTAAGCGCTTTCGCACTTATGCGATTCGCGCGGAAGCAGGCTCTGGTATCATCTCTTTGAATGGGGCCGCAGCGCACATGGCCGACTTAGGCGATATCGTCATCATCTGTGCCTACGCGCATTTTGATGAAGTAGAAGCGTCTACTTATCAGCCTAAGCTTGTGTACTGCAACGAAGATAACACCGTTAAAGACACTGCAAATATCATTCCGGTGCAAGTCGCTTAACGCGTCCGATACTATTCGGTATTAGGCTTGATAATTTGATACTTTTACATTGTGTCCGAGATTATAGCGACTATCGATAGTTCATTATTTGAGTTTAGTTACTGAATTTTTTTATACATGACTGACAGCTGACTATACTGCTAAAAACTGAGTCCCTTGAGGCTCAGTTTTTTTATGCGCTTTTGTTAGGGTAAGACACTGTGCAGCGCTGTTTTTAAGATAAAATACTTACCCTTAAAAGTTGACTCTATTTAAAGGATGACCCTAATGTGGTTGGCAATTGTTGCAGTAATCGTGGGCTTGGCTATTTTGGTTTGGAGCGCGGACGTTTTTATTGATGGCGCGGTGGTATTGGCCAATAAATTAAATGTGCCGAGCTTTTTGATCGGGGTGGTGATATTAGGCTTAGGAACCTCAGCTCCTGAGATGGTGGTCTCAGTATTAGCGGCGCTAGAAGGTAGCCCTGAGCTGGCTTTAGGTAATGCTTATGGCTCTAATATTATTAATATTGCGCTAGTGCTTGGCGCGACAGTACTTATAAGCCCAATCATTATCCGTAGCAGCATCATCAAACGAGATATGCCACTATTATTACTAGTGACAGCAGTGGCCGCGTGGCAGCTCAGTGATGGCGTCTTAGGTCATACCGACGGTCTGGTGCTCATTGTGCTGCTAGTGATGATATTGGCTATTCAGATCGTCTTAAGCCTACGAGAAGGCAATCATGAGCACGAAGACGATCCGGCGCTAGAGAGCAGCGAGGAGACTAGCGCTATCCGCGGTATCGGTACGCTATTTTTAGGCCTGCTAGTACTGATATTGAGCTCACGTGCTATTGTGTGGGGCGCGGTAGAGCTGGCGACGTTTTGGGGCCTCAGTGAGCTGATTATTGGTCTGACGATTGTCGCTGTTGGCACATCCCTACCAGAGCTTGTTGCAAGCTTGTCAGCGGCGCGTAAGGGCGAGCACGATATGGCTTTGGGCAATATTATCGGCTCTAATATTTTTAATACCTTAGCCGTCGTCGGACTTGCTGCGCTTATTGCGCCAATCACTCCGAATGCCATTATCTTGTCACGCGATATATTGGCAATAGGACTGCTTACTATCTTGCTATTTGTAATGTGTTTATTTGCATTTAACACCAAGCGCAGCTTTGGCCGCAGCTCTGGTGCCACTTTAGTCTTGTTCTTTGTCGGTTATACGATGTGGTTAATACAGACGGCTGGTTAATACAAACAGTCGGCTAATACAAAGGATTAATTAATATAAACGGCTGGCTAATGTATGTAGTCTCTGTATCAGCGCTGGCTTTTTAAGTCGCATATAGACACACGGTTAGTCTTTACGATTTCTAATCACCCGCCATAAGCTCTCATTTTCAGTCTTTGGCATCTTTAAGGTGACAGTGTTAGAGATCATATCTTGCACAGCCAGACCGCGGCGATTGAACAGACAAAAAGCATAGTTGAACACCAGTCCCAAAAACGCGCTAGTCAAGATAATAGCGCGTGACCCGCCGATTAAGCTGCCGATAACGCCGAAGACGAGCGGCATTAAACTTGCCGCCATGATCCGCTTAAAAGACTGCCCCCAAGTGAGCAGATAGCCTGAGTCATTGACCGTTTTTAGTCGCCAAGTCTGCATCCCTAAAGTCTGACCACCGCGCCGCCAAAACAAACCATAAAAACCCACTAAGGTTAAGATAAACGATGGCGTCATCACTATGTTTTGATACCAAACAGGTAGCGAGCGGGCTTGTGCGGACTCTGTACCCGTCTGCATAGTCAGTAGCGTACCTATCACCGTCAGTACCGTGCCTACTAAGAAGAGCAAAGCCAGTATAAGCATGCCATCATAAACGATAGCGGCAAGCCTAGTGGTTGGTTTGGCGATAGTAGGCTCTTCCACTGCTGGCATAGCCGTAGTCACTTGGCGGCGTGGCTTTTTTGTTTTGACAGTGGCTCTTTTTTTACTCTTTGGCATAGCTTAAGCTCATAGCAGACATCAAATGATAGCCTATTGTACCGTAATTAAGGGGTTTATCATAAAACTATGAGAGATATTAAGAACCATAGTGATAGAATCAACAAGCGCAAAAAAACCGCCAAATGTCAGAAGACAGGCGATTGATTTAGGATGTTCTTTATTACTTTTAATACATTGATAATGCAAATGGTGCGCCTGGAGAGATTCGAACTCCCGACCCCTTAGTTCGTAGCCAAGTGCTCTATCCAACTGAGCTACAGGCGCTTATTGCACATCATCTACTACGCAGTATATAACTTTTGTAGCAAATTAGGTTGGTCATTATATAGATAATTTTGACGTTGTCAATAACTTTGCTCATTTAAACAAAATTATTTTCACATTCAATCGATGTTATCTACAATAAACCGAATAAATGGCGGTGAAGGAGGGATTCGAACCCTCGATACGCTTACACGTATGGTTCCTTAGCAGGGAACTGGTTTCAGCCACTCACCCACTTCACCGGACAAGATAAGACTTCTATAAGATAGAATACAGTATCGATGCTAACGATACGTCTTATGCTGTGGGCGAGTATTATAACAAAGCCAAAACGAATTGCAAGCCTTGCAGCCGTATTTGCTATAATTTAATTTTTATCTTATGGATTACTACACCAATAACTCTAAGGAAACCTTATGCGTCCAGTCGTCCTTTGTTTTTCAGGTTTAGACCCTTCTGGCGGAGCAGGCTTGCAAGCCGACATCGAAGCCATCGGGCAAGCAGGCGCTCATGCTACTGTTGCTTGCACCGCTATTACCGTCCAAAGCTCGCAGCAAGTCTTGGGCTTTGAGCCTTGTAACTCCGAATTAGTCAGAGATCAAGCGATGGCAGTGCTCAACGATTTGCCAGTTACAGCGATCAAATCGGGCATGCTTGGCACAACGGATAATATAAAAATGCTGACTCGGTTATTCGCTAATAAGGTGGTTAAAAAAAACACCCCCTTCGTGCTTGATCCAGTACTCGTCGCCAATAGTGGTGGCAGCTTAGGTGATGAGGCGACTTTGGTAGCGGCATTTGAGCAGCTCCTACCCTACGCGACTTTAATTACGCCAAATACTCATGAGCTGCGCGCTTTAAGCGGTGAGCAGGACTTACATACCGGTGCAAAAAAGCTCTGTGATAATGGCACGCATGCGGTACTCGTCAAAACCTCACATGATTTCGACAGCGGTGATATTGAACAGTATCTATATATAGCAGGTGAGATGGTACATAAAAGCGTGCTACCGCGCTTAGAGGGTGAGTTTCATGGCTCTGGCTGCTCACTTGCCAGCTATATAGCTGGGCGCTTAGCGATGGGCGATCAGATAGTGGAAGCGGTAAAAGCGGCTGATACTTGGATTACTCAGACTTTAAAAGCGGCGGATGACCCTCATCCCGATAATGTGCAAGCGCAGCTGATACCTAATCGCTTTGTGAAAGCTGAAAGTTGACAGGTGCATAAAGTTTGACTCTAATAACTGCATAACAAAAAGCCCTACACTCATGACAGATGATGTAGGGCTTTTAATATATTAAGGCATATTAAAAACTTAGCCTAGCATCGGCATCAAGCTCGCTGCGATGGCTCCGACCATTATCTCCATTAAATAAATAGCAAAAAAAGCAATGATAGGTGATAGATCAAGCATGCCTAAATTCGGTGTGATACGGCGAAATGGTGCTAATATCGGCTCAGCCAAACGCATGATAATACCGATAATCGGATGCGAGGACTGAGTAAAGACTACAATCCAGCTAACCACAATAGAACCGATAATGAGATAACGACTCAATCTTAAAAAGTCTAAAATCAGACTGAGTGTACCCTGAAAAAATAGCGGAATCGGTGCAATCCCTCTTTGCATCAAGGCCGCCTTACCAGAGATGTCAATCAATCGAATCAAAAACATCAACACGATGGCGGCAACACTGATGCGTCCGCCCCCTAAAGTCGGAAAGATACGGCCAAACACATCAACGATATGGGTGGCTCTATAAGCCGGCGCAATCATAGGATCGCGCGCATCCATTCCCGCAAACTGTAGCATAAAGCGGATAAAGATCAGCAGCATCGCAAAGGTGGTGACCAAATCAAAAATCTGTAATAGTACGTTGTTCATTAAAGGCTACTCAAAGTGTCGACATAAAAATACTAGCGCGGTTTTATTTCATCTCTTCGCTAAGCGCTTGACTGCGATCATAACAAGCTTGCATCGCCTCGCCTATCTGACGACCGACCTCATCAGCTTGCATAGACTCAATCGCCGCTTGCGTGGTGCCATTTGGTGAAGTCACTTTGCGACGTAGCTCGGCCGGGGTGTCATCGCTACCCATCGCCATCTTCGCCGCGCCTAGCATCGTTTGCATAGCAAGGCTTGAGGCTTGTTCGTTATCTAGACCTAGCGCCACGCCGCGATCGATCATTGACTCTAGGAAGTAGAACATATAAGCAGGCGCTGAACCCGACACCGCTGTCACCGCATGTAGATGCTCTTCATCTTCCACCCACATAACCAGACCTGAGGCCTCCATAGCCGCTGTGGCCAGCTGCTTTTGCGGCTCACTGATGCTATCAGTTGCATATAGACCGGTTGCGCCCATCTGTATCATCGCCGGCGTATTAGGCATAGCACGGATGATATTTTGGTAGCCGCCAAGCATATTCGCTAAAAGCTCTGTTGATAGACCCGCAGCTACTGACATAACTAATTGCTTATCGAGCACATCAGTGAAGCCGCTAACGACCGCTTTCATCACTTGCGGCTTTACAGCAAGGACGACTAGATCCGCGTCTTTTACTGCAGTGGTAGCATCAGCGGTTGGATCGACTGTTTTAAGACCTTTTGCGCCCAGCTGCTGACGGATATCAGCGCTTGGGTCGGCAACAGTAATCATCTCAGGCTTGACACCGCAGCCAACCAGACCACTGATTAGCGCCTGCGCCATATTACCGCCACCGATAAAGCTTATTTTTTTATTATTGAGAACTGAGTTATTATTTTGTTGTGACATCATAGTCTCCTAATAGCAATTTCTAATATAACTTTGTTAGAAATAGTCAAAAGTATTCAAAGTGATAGCGCTAAAATGGGGTCTAGTTTAGCATACTGCCATTATTGTCGTTTGATAAATTCGCAGGCGTAGGGTTTGCGCACTTTTTGCAAAGCATTAACACAAGCTTCGCTTAACAAAGTTAATGTATCGGCAAGGTTGTTAGAAGATAAATCGCTTTTTAACCTCCAGCTCTGAAACGGTGACAAAAGCAGCAATGGTACCTCTACTTTTGTATCAGCACTATTCTCATTGCTCATATCCATATCTGTTACAACTGCACTGACCACCACTAAGCTACTGCGCAGCCATACAGGAATGGCTAGCGTTTGATAGAGCTTCTTACCCGCTTGTGCTCGGCCCATTGTCGTGGTTTGTACTTTACACAGTCGATCTAATGGCGTTATCTTAAGGCTGGTTTCATTATCTATAAGCTCTTGGTATAGCTCCCTATCCGCCCTAATACCCGCTTTAGTCAGATCAATTTGTAGCTGCCAAAGATAGCCTGTATCTCTACTTTTACGAATATCAACAGCTAAACTTTTTGACAAATCATAGCGGTGCTCAAGCGTCGCTGATGCCAGCCAATCGACAAAGTCGCAGCTTAAACGATATAGCTGCTGACGAAAGCGATAGATGCGGTAGTGTTGCAAGTGTGCGTGCCAGTCAAGCTCGGTTTGATGATCGTTATCTTGCCGCTGAGTAAGCGCGTAGACATCATCGATTAACTGCTTGCTCGGCGGTAGCGGCTCATCTTGCGCTAGCCAATAGTGCAGTAGCTGCTTTTGTCTTGGCGTCGATAAGCCATGCAGCTTATCGATAGCTAATACCCGCTGAACGCTAGCAAACTCAAGCGACTTAATAGCTGTCGTCTGCAGATCTTGCTCAGCTTGCGCCTCTACTATCGCTTGCGCTTCACTAAGCAGTTGCGCGCTACGAGCAACGTTGCCTATGACATTCGCATTATAACTAACAAGTTTGGGCATAATATCACGGCGTAAACCGCTACGCACATTATCACCGCTCGCGTTGGTCGGATCGTCGATATAAGGCAGCTGCAGCTGCTTAGCATAATCGCTAATCGCAGCGCGCGTCACCGTCAGCCAAGGCCGCCATAGTGCATAATGCTGGCCTTGCTGGCTTTGATGTTGATGTAGGTGCTCGCGCCAAGGCTGCATGGCAGCTAGACCTTTAATCCCTGCGCCTTGAATCAGGCGCATCAGTACGGTCTCCGCTTGGTCATCGGCATGATGCGCGAGCATTAACACGTCACCTTGATTGATATACTCTCGCATGACGCGATAGCGAGCTTGCCGCGCGGCTTGTTCATCTTGGCCTTGTACTTGAGCCTTTAAAATAGTACAAGAAAGCTGCTGAGCGGCGGCCCAATCAGCAACATGGCTGGCCCAAATTGAACTATCAATTTGCAAGCCATGATCGACATGTAACAGCTGCGGCAAAAAAAGCAGCCTGTCTTGCTGATAAAGCTGTACACATAGCGCAGCTAGGGCCAAAGAATCGCGGCCACCGCTACACGCGAGCCAAATTCGCCGGCCCAGTAGCTGCTGATGATAATCCGCTAGACTCCTTAACACTGCCGCTGCCAACTGCGCATCGATAGCTAAGTCGGCTATAGGTTTGATTGGATAAGGCTTAATAGCGCTATTAGTCATAGTTATTCTTACTATAGTCAATCAATATTAAAAGTGGTACAAGGCAGACGAGTGCAAGTACTACAGTAGTAGGCTAAACGAGTCTAACGCTGTAACACTTTAATAGTGGTTCGACTATATCTATCATCTGAAACTCGCCCTGACTATAATAATCAGGCAGCAAAAAAAACGCACTAATAATTAGTACGTTTTAGTTTAGCATTAAGTCAGTCTATTAAGCTAAAAGCGCACTGCTCATCAAAGCCTTTTAGAACAAAACTAGCCAGGCAACATCACTTCTGAATCAAATGATTTTAGCTTTTGATAACGCTGCTCACAGCGCTCATCAGCATCCATATCAACTATCTCAGCCAGTTGCTCTTCTAACAACGTCTTTAACGCCTCCATTACCGGCTGCGGCTGCACATGCGCGCCCTCGCCTTCATCGATGACAGCATCAATCAAGCCCATTTGGTAAAGGTTAACGGCGTTTAGTTTTAAGGCTTCGCTGGCATCTTGCGCTTTTTCAGCGGTTTTCCAAAGAATAGAAGCACAGCCTTCAGGAGAGATGACTGAATAGATACTGTTTTGTAGCATATTGACTCTATCGCCAACCCCAATCGCTAGTGCCCCGCCTGAACCACCCTCGCCTATAATAGTGACGATGATAGGTGCTTTTAGGCTAGTAAACACAGCGATACTCTCAGCGATCGCTTGCGCTTGGCCGCGCTCCTCAGCGCCGATACCAGGGTACGCGCCTTGGGTATCGACAAAGCTCATAAGCGGAATGTTAAAGCGCTCAGCCATCTTCGCCAACCGAATCATCTTGCGATAACCCTCAGGATTGGCCATACCGAAGTTATGAGCAATGCGCTCGCGGGTACTACGGCCCCGGTGCTGACCGATGACCATCACAGGCTGACCATTAAAACGGGCCAAACCGCCCAAAATCGCTTTGTCATCGGCAAAAGCGCGGTCACCATGCAGCTCATCAAACTCTGTAAATAGCTGATTGACATAGTCCATAAACAGTGGACGTTTTGCGTGTCGTGCCAGCTGTACGCTGTCCCAAACAGTACTCATAGACTTATCCTTATGGGTTTTATAAAAAATATCAGTACAAGTGTAAACTCAATTAAACTATAGTAGCACACCTTGAGCGTTATGGCAGTGTCGATACCTTAGCTTTTTTAGAGAAAACTAGTTTCAATCTAGCTTTCAATGACACTAAGCTCAATACCCCATTTTGCAAACTGCTCAATGTCAGCATAGAGATCCGAGTACAAAAACGCATAGTGTTTTTTATCAGTGCTAACGGTTATCTGCCAATGCGTAGCGTCTGTTATGACCAGCTCCATCAAAGGTAGATCATACTCGCTACGGCTATGATGCGCGGAGACAGCAAGCCTCAAGAGCAAACACAAATATAACAGCTGCTCGCCGCCAAGTTGGCAAGTCTGCTCAAGCATGTCACTTTTTAGCTTACGTCTATGACTGAGCACCAGCTGCGCCATCCGTTTTTGATCGACTTGCGAAAAGCCTGGAATGTCGGAATTTTCTAGTAAATAAGCGCTGTGACGATGGTAGTTGCTATGACTAATCGCTAAGCCTATCTCATGTAAGTAGGCCGCTCGCCTTAACAAATCGCCATCATCATTGCTGAGCTGCAAGTCATCTTGCACTTGCCTGAAGAGATGACGACTGGTTCTAACCACTTGCCGAGCTTGTTTTTTGTCCACTGAATAGCGCTTAATCAAGGCCAGTACGCTACGGTCACGCACATCTTCGCTCGCAAAGCGTCCGAGCATATCGTACATCACGCCCTCACGCAGCGCCCCATCAGAGTAGGCAAGAGTCTCTATACCGAGCACCTTCATCAAGGCTCGCAGTACTGCTACCCCTGCCGGGAACACCGCTTTTCGGTGCTCTTTTACGCCCTCAAGCTCAATGCCTTTGACATCGCCAATAGAGATCAGTAGTTTTTCTAATTTTTTGACCCCTTCGTAAGTGATGCACTCTTGCTCATTGGCCCAGCCTTTGGACACTAAGACATTACGCACCGCCTTGATGGTACCACTTGAGCCGATAACGCTCGTCCATCCTGCCTTTTGGTATTGACCGCTGATAGCGAGCACTTCCTTGCGCGCCGCTGCGATAGCAGTCGTAAAAGCTTTATCCGTGATTTGTCCATCAGCGAAGAATTTTTTGGTAAAGGCCACACAGCCCATCTGCAAACTCTCTGTCAATAACGGCTCAAACCCTGTACCGATAATAAATTCAGTCGAGCCGCCGCCGATATCTATCACTAAGCGTTTATCGCTACTAGCATTAGTGTGCGACACGCCTAAATGAATCAGCCGCGCCTCTTCACGTCCGGCAATAATCTCAATGGGATTGGGCAAAATCTCATTGGCGCGAGCAATGAAGTCATCGGCGTTTTTGGCTTGGCGTAGAGCGTTGGTCGCGACAATACGCACTCGCTCTGGCGATACCGAGTCTAAGCGCGCGGTAAAACGGCTCAGACAATCAAGTCCTCGGCGCACCGCTTCGGCGCTGAGGATGTTATGCTCATCGAGTCCCGCTGCCAGCTGCACTTTTTCAGACATAGAGACGACTTTACGTACCTCGCCATGATCGAGCCGGCCAATAGCTAAGTGAAAACTATTGGAACCGATATCTATCGCTGCCATAAGCTCGTTTTCGGCAAGGGGCGGGTTTTCAAGGTAATTAGTGGGCATAAAGTGGCGTTACCGTAACTGTGGATGAAATAAAAAGTTTGAGATAAGTGCTAATATTAAGTTGGCATCATAAAGATTAGCAAACGCTAAATAGCGCTATCAGTAAAAGTGCTTATTAAAGCATTTATGCCAAATCCTAGCAAACAACGCGAGCCTTTACCGAAAGGTTGTGTAAAACTGACTTTCAAGTAATCCGTGATGCTAGTATTGCGGAGCACAGTTTGCTACATTAAAACTTAGTCATATACTTTATAGAACAAGGACTTAAGCACAACTACTCATGTTTATAGGCCATTAAATAAAGCCCAAATCAAGATTGTAGTTAAGATAATTTTAGCAAAGGAAGCTACTATGACTATTCGACATAATACTCAAAACAATACCCAAACTACTACTGCGCAAACTACTCATGATAGTAACGCCGCTCGCACTGATCAGCATCTAGCGAATCAAAATCGTCAAGAAATGACAGAAACTAAGCAAAAGGTGCAACAAAACTTCTATGATTTTTATTTAGAAGAGCATCAAAACATGGCCTGTCGCCGTCTGCACTTTGCAGGTAGTAGCTTTGGTCTATTAGGGCTAGCAAAGTCTATCCAAACCCGCTCGCCCAAACCTTTACTCAAAGGTATTGCTGCAGGCTACGGCTGCGCTTGGGTCGGTCATTTTTTCTTTGAAAAAAACAAACCGGCCTCTTTTAAGTTTCCGCTAAAAAGCTTTGTCAGCGATTTTCGTATGTATACCGACGTCTTGCGCGGCAATCTAAGTTTAAGAGATATTAAGTACGATAAACGCGCAAAGTAGCTACTGCAGTTAGCATCATATATGAGACATAAAAAAAGCCAACACCTCTGACGATGTTGGCTTTTTTAGCTTTAAGACATTGCGTTTAGGCCTTTGCTATCTCTGCAAAGATCTCATCGGCCGCCTGTATCGATTTATCCAAATCATCGCTGCTATGCTTAATCGACATAAACCCTGCTTCATACGCAGAAGGCGCTAAGTAGATACCGCGATCGAGCATACCGTGGAAGAAAGTATTGAATTTATCCATATCGCAAGCGGTCACATCATCAAAATTGTGCGGCGTTGGGGTCTGACTGTCTTTGACAAAGAAAATACCGAACATGCCGCCTAGCTTGTTAGTACGCAAGTGAATACCGTGCTTATCAGCTGCCGCTTGAATACCATCGACTAGCTTATCAACTTTAGCCGCGAGCTCATCATAAAATCCAGCAACCGTCAAATCTTCAAACATAGCGATACCCGCGCGCATCGCTAGCGGATTACCTGATAACGTACCTGCTTGATAGACACCGCCCATCGGCGCGATGCATTCCATAATCTCACGCTTACCGCCAAAAGCGCCAACAGGCAAGCCTGCGCCAATGATTTTACCAAAGCATGTCAAATCAGGCTGAATATTAAAGTGCCCTTGCGCGCCGCCAAGACCAACGCGAAAACCGGTCATAACTTCATCAAAGATAAGCACCGCGCCATGAGCCGTGCACTCTTGGCGTAGAGTATCGTGGAAGGCTTGCTCAGGAATGACCATATTCATATTGCCTGCGATCGGCTCCACGATAACGCAGGCAATAGTATCGCCCCACTTCTCAAAGCAGTCTTTGATCGCTTGTGGATCGTTATAAGGCAAAGTAATCGTATGCTTAGCAAAGTCAGCAGGTACGCCCTTTGAGGTTGGCTCACCGATATCGAGCATACCAGAGCCGGCTTTGACCAATAAGCTATCAGAGTGGCCGTGATAGCAGCCCTCGAACTTAACGATATTGTCACGGCCCGTATAGCCGCGTGCTAGGCGAATAGCGCTCATCGTCGCCTCAGTACCAGAGCTGGTCATACGCACCATCTCAACACTTGGCACGATCTCGCAGATTTTATCAGCAACCGTCGTCTCAAATGGGGTTGGCGTCCCAAAGCTTAGCCCATCATCGGCGGCTTTTTTGACCGCGTCAATCACTTTAGGATGCGCATGCCCTAAAATCATTGGCCCCCATGAGCCAATATAATCGATATAAGCGTTATCTTCAGTGTCATAAATCTTGCTGCCAGAGGCCTTGTGCATAAACACTGGCGTACCGCCCACCCCAGCAAAAGCACGGACTGGCGAGTTGACGCCGCCTGGAATGTGCTTGCGGGCTTGGGCAAAGAGTTGTTCGTTTTTAGTACTCATAATTAGTCTCTATTATTGTATTGAAGTTTATTTTTAGTCTTGCTTGGTTTTGGTTTACTTAGGACAGTTGAATGGAAATATTTTAGATAATTTATTTCCTATCAGACTCGCTAACAGGAAGTATAAATAAATGTAAACATAAATCGATAATGGGTTGTGCGCTATGTCTGCCAACGCCGGAACGCCTTGGAGCGATGATGAGGATCAGCAGTTAGCCAAATCTTTCGATAAAGGCAGCTCTATTAGCACGCTAATGACGCAGCATGGGCGCACTAGAGGCTCAATTAACTCGCGACTAGTGAGCTTGGCAAAGTAACCGGCTAGCTGACTTTATATTCGCTTTAAGCTTTTTTCACCACTGACGATTTGAGCTTCATTTGCCCAAAGCCATCCACTTTACAGTCAATATCGTGACCATCTACCGGATCATCAAGCAAGCGAATACTTTTGACTTTTGTGCCGACTTTAATGGAGGTTGACGCACCTTTGACTTTTAAATCACGAATGACCGTTACCGCATCACCATCTTGCAGCTCATTACCGACAGCGTCACGTACGATGCTGTCTTCCTCAGCTTGATTCTGAGCCGCATCCGCTTCGGCGGCTGTCCACTCATGAGCGCACATCGGGCACACTAGGAGCGCGCCATCTTCGTAGGTATAATCTGCATCACATTTGGGGCAATTGGGTAAGCTCATAGTTGTCTCATTAGTCATTCTTATTGGCGATATGACCGCCACTATACTGGGCGTATTATCAATAAAGTATAAAATTATCTCTCTATTGCTCATTGTAGCGTAAGTCGCTATCTTTGACCAATGAGCGCCTGTATTGCTTTGGCTTGAAAATCACTAATAACACCCAATGTAAAAGATAATCATGATGTTTTTTGAGCTCAGGTTTTATGCTACTCTGCTGAGGCCTTTTAGCTGTTCATTAGAATAATTCAAACCTCATCAATCAAAAACTATAATAGGAATACCAATGAGTGACGCAACGTCCATATCTGATCAAAATCAGCTGCCCGCCTTTGTCCAACTGACCCTGCAAGGTGAAGATGCAGAAAAGTTTTTGCAAGGCCAGATTACCTCTGATGTGACTAAGCTTGGACTGAGCTTCCAGCCGACCGCACTAAGTAATTTAAAAGGGCGTATAGAGTTCGGGCTTTGGATAAAAAAACAGGACGAAAATCAGTTTGATGTCGTTCTAAGTAGCGACTGCGCTGAAGCCTTGCAAACTCATCTCAATAAGTTTGGTGTTTTTTCTAAATTTGAGACCAGTGCACCAACGCCGATTTATCCTTGCATAGTGGCGGATGAGCCTACCTTTAGTCATAAAGACGAGCATAATACTGCCGAGGAGACGCAAGCTTGGATGCAGACCAGCATCGCTACAGGTAACTACTGGATAGTAGCGGCGACGCAAAATCAATTCCAACCACAAGAGCTGCGCCTACATCAGCGCGGCGGTATGGACTATGATAAAGGCTGCTATTTGGGTCAAGAAGTTATCGCGCGTATTTACTTTAAAGCGGCGCCAAAAGCTTTTCTGCATTATGTAAAAGGTACAGGCGATACGCCGGCAGCAGGTGAAAAGCTGGGTAAGATACAAGTCGTTAATGCGATAGCGGCAGGCGATAATGGTTTTGAAGCTTTGGTCGTTGCGCGTCCAGAGCAGTTAGCAGATAGTGAGATGACTATTTTGGATCTGCCAGCTGCCTTGCAGGCTGATGTGGCGCGTCCGCAGTAGCTGACTTTGTAGCCGACTTTCAATAGACCCGACTTACAGTCGATCTGCTATAAAACGTCGCGCCTTATTTGTAGTGACTACTATACTTATATACTCTGACGACAGTCGACTAGAGACTTTTTACTTATGAGCCATATTGCGGTACTCGGAGCAGGCGTAGTAGGCGTGACAACTGCTTGGTATTTACAAAAGGCGGGCTATCAAGTTACCGTTATTGAGCGCGAGTCAGCCGCTGGGATGCAGACGTCATTTGCCAATGGCGGGCAGATCTCAGTTTCTCACGCCACCCCTTGGGCTAACCCTAAAACGCCAATCAAGGCACTCAAATGGTTGTTTCGTGAAGATGCGCCACTTCTTTATCGTCTGCGTGCGGATAAAGCGCAGCTAAAATGGGCGATGCAGTTCTTAAAGGAGTGCCGCGCGGATCGCGCCGATGCCAATCTAGTGCAAATGCTCCATCTAGGGCTTTATTCACGCACAGCTCTACAGCAGCTCAGACGTAGCATCGATATCGAATACGAGCAGCAAACACGCGGTATCATGCACTTTTATACGAGCCAAGCAGAGTTCGATGCCGCCGTTGCACCGACCGAGCGTATGCAAGAGCTCGGCTGCGAGCGTCATTTCATCAGTGTCAATACTGCCGCAAGCCTAGAGCCTGCGCTATACCCTATCGCACACAAGCTTATTGGCGCAACTTATACTAGCCGTGATGAGTCTGGTAATGCCCATCTATTTACTCAGCGATTAGCGGCCAAGTGTAAGCAAGCAGGCGTCAGCTTTCTATACGATACTGATATTGTGGCTTTGAATACCGACGCGCACTCGCAGTGCCCGCATGTGCATAGTATTACTATTCGTCCTGCCGGCGAGAACGCACAGACTTTTAGCGCCGATAGCTTCGTGATCGCACTAGGTAGTTATAGTGTGCCTTTAACCAAACCTTTAAATATTGATCTGCCGATATTTCCGGCCAAAGGTTATTCTGCCACCTACCGCATCAATCCGCGCGCGCCGCATTTAGCGCCTTTTGTTAGCCTGATCGATGATGAGTACAAGCTAGTGATGTCGCGACTTGGCGATAAGCTACGCGTGGCTGGTACCGCTGAGTTTAATGGCTATAACATGGATCTGAATATGACTCGCTGCAAAGCCATTACTGAGCGCGTACAGCAGATTTTTCCAAAAGGCATTATCGCTAGTTCGGCTAAGTACTGGACAGGACTGCGGCCTATGACGCCATCGAATGTACCGCTAATAGGCCGCGCGCACTTAGGTCAAGTCCGTCACGGTAGTCAAAATAGCGCGGCAACCTTTGATAATTTATGGCTGAACACCGGACACGGGACTTTAGGCTGGACACACGCTTGCGGCTCGGCTAAAGCCATTAGCCTGCTGATACAGAATGAGATGCCAAAGGTGCAGTTTGATTTTGTGGGCATCGATAAGTAGTCGTATGCTGCAAGTGCTAAGTTAAAAATGCCAGAACAACACAAATAAAAAAGACGCCTATTTAAAATAAGCGTCTTTTTTTGATTTAGTGCCAGTTTGTCATTTAATAGGAGTAGCGTTTAATAGGAGTAGCGTTTAATAGGAGTAGCGTGCTACATACCCCTTAAGCCACGACTTTATCATTAACTGTCGCCTCATTATCCTCTCTGGCAAACGCAACCGCTTGCAGAGTGACCGGTACGCCATTGACTGCTGCATTACCGCTTAGCTCATCGATAAGCGTATCATCAGTCAAATCATTGACACTGACGCCTGCATTCGCCTGAGCGATTTTTTGTTTGACGCCTTTACGGCCATGACCGAAGCCATGCGGAATACTTACCACACCTGGCATCAGCTCATCAGTGACCTCAGCGTTGATAGTGACCTCACCGACACGCGAGGTGACTTTGACTTCTTGACCGTCTTCGATGTTATGAGCCTTTGCGGTATCAGGATGCAGCATCAGTGTACAGCGCGACTTACCTTTGGTGAGACGATGACTGTTATGTAGCCAAGAGTTATTACTGCGCACATGACGACGCCCAATGAGTAAGATCTGGCTCTCATCATAGCTTGCCATCATCTCCTCCACCCGCGCAAGATCGGCTTGATAAAAATCAACATTGAGATTGATTTGCTGATCTTTATGCTTGATGGCTTCTGGCAGCATCGGCTTTAGTGGCCCTAAATCCATGCCGTGAGGGTATTTTTTGAGCTTTTTAAGACTCATTCCATAATAAGGACCACGCTTTAGGCCTTGGTCAAGTATAAACTTTGGCCCCAGTTTTTGGATCAGTTTGCGCTCAGCTTTGAGGGGTAAAGGCGCATTCTTATCCAAACGCTCAGCTAACTCTATATAGATTTGCCAATCATGCTTAGCGTCTTTGGGCTTAGTAAATAGCACAGGCGAGTATTTAGCGACATTGTGGGTAGCAAAGCCATTAAAGGTGACATCATAATGATCGCGCTCAAGCGCTGAGACTGGCGGTAAGATGATATTGGCGTGGCGGCTGGTCTCCGTCACATAATAGTCAAAGCATACCATAAACTCCAAACTCTCAAACGCTTGATCTAGCTTTTCGCCATTGGGTGTACTGAGCACCGGATTACCCGCCACACACAAAAAGCCTTTGAGCTGCCCTTCGCCCTCGACTAACATCTCATCTGCCATCGCTGCTACCGGATACTCACCGTTGAAGTCAGGTAGATTACTGACGCGGCTGTGACGTTTACCCAAATAGCCAGGACCCGTGTTTTGCACTACGTTGACGGCAGGGTTTGGGAACATCAGGCCGCCGACCTCATCCAAGCGCCCTGTGACGATATTGATAATCATCACTATATATTGACTTAATAAGCCAAACTCTTGCACCGAGACGCCCATACGGCTATAGCACACTGAGGTTTCAGCCTCACAAAACTCTTTGACCAGCCGCTTAATTTCATCAGCGGCGATGCCAGTAATCGGCGCGACGGATTCTGCGCTATAACCTTTAGCGAAGTCTGCCATGCGCTCAATCTCCGGAGCGAGGTCAGCGGCTCTATTATTGACACGTGCCTTTTTGGCGTAGCCTTGCGCATAAATTTCATTGAGCATCGCAAGGAGCAGTAACACATCAGTCGCCGGACGGATAAAGTGATGCTCGCTGGCGATATCAGCCGTCTCGGTACGTCTTGGGTCGATGACCACTACTTTGCCATCGCGAGCTTTGATATCTTTTAGCTTTTGGCGCATGTTTGCGGCGGTCATGATACTGCCGTTAGAGGCTAGCGGATTGCCACCGATGATCAGCATGTGCTGAGTACGATTGACATCAGGCACAGGGATACGCAGCATGTGACCGAACAGATGCAGGCTAATAATATGATGCGGCAGCTGATCGATAGAGGTGGCTGAGAAACGAGTGCGAGTCTTGATGCTGCCTAATAGATGCTTAATGGTGAGCATACCGCCTAAGTTGTGCACGTTAGGGTTACCTAGATAGACGCCAAAAGCGTTGTTGCCATACTTTTTTTGTATGGACTGTATGCCGGCCGCGACTTTGTCTAACGCCTCACCCCAACTGATCTTTTTCCAGCCATCAGCAGTACGCTCGACAGGATGGCGCAAGCGATCAGGATCTTCGTGCAAATCTTGCAAAGCGGTGGCTTTTGGGCAGATATAGCCTTTGGAGAATGGATCGTCCTTATCGCCCTTGATAGACAGCACCTTTTCGCCATCATGCTTGACGACGATACCGCACATCGCTTCACACAAGTTGCAGGTCCTAAAGTGAGTTTGTTCACCCGCTGTGCTTGCGTCTTTGCTTTTATTTTCACGGATACTTTTAATCATAGTTTAACTTCCTTGTCGTTGACTCTTATTCCAGTGTAAGACCGCTAGAATGTACTGGGTTAAAATATTGCTAGATACGAGCTTAGGTTTTACATCCAGCCTTAAACTTTGTTTTTTAAACGCTATCTTTAAACGCTATCTTTAAACGCTGTGTTTTTGCCAAAAACGAATGAATAAAGCATTTAAGTTTTGACATAAGATGGTGATGGCTTGACCTCGAGTATAGCGCTGCTGATGACAGCCTAGTATCAGCTCATGGACTTGCGCTGAGGCAATATCGACACACAAATTGACTTCAGAAGCCTCAAAATCACAGTCAGATAACGTCAGACCTTCGACAAATATCTGCGTCCACTCTTGTTGTATCTCATTGATTAAATGACTCAAGCCGCTGCTTGTAGACAGCTGATTTTCTTTCCTAGGTTTTGTACTGAGTTCTATACTGAGTTCTAAGCTGGGTTTTGTACTGAGTTTTGTAGTGGGGCCACAGCGCAGACGATCCTCGTTTAAGCGCTGAAATAAGTCGATATTAATGAAGGCGGCATCAAAGATGTGGTTAAGACATTGCTCACAGCGCTGGTTGAACTGAGTCTCACTGAGCCAAGCATAATCTTTAATCATTGTTATCCAAGCGGCGCGCATGGGCGAGAGATAATTGTCTTTGAGCTGCGCGCTTAGCTGCTGTTGCAGCTCATCTAAGCTTGCAAAATGATTATAAAAACTTGGCTGCGCAATCCCTGCGCCTTTGGCGACTTTATTCATACTCATGCCTGCGCTGCCTTCACTGCTATATAGACGCAAAGCGCTTTTCATTATCGCGTTACGCGTTTGTGCCTTGGCAAGATTGCGTGGTGATGCAGTGCTCGCTTTTGCAAACCCGTCTTTTTTATCACCTATATCATCGATTATTTGTGTCACTTTCACGCTTAGCCTTTTATTAAACCACTTTATGCTTAATACATGTTTAGACTATAAGGTTATAGTCATTTGCACAGGCTGTCTATAATTTAATTATTATGAATAACAGATTACTAAGATAAGCTAGCAGGGCATTGAGTGAAGCTGTTAGAGAGAAATCATGACGATCTAGAAAGAATAACCGTCTAACGAGATTATTTTGCAGAATAAGAAGTTGTATATTAAGACGCTTTTTAAAGTACTAGAACTTACGAGTACTAAATATCATAGTTAATAAATAGAACAGCCGTACGGTTACTTTTAATTTTGCTTACTCTTACAAAGGTTACATACTCATAATAAATTTGCGGCCTTTATTATTGTTGAGCAACACTAAAAACACCGTTAATACAGACAGCGCGAGTCATAATTTATATAGTAAGAATCACTAGTTATTGATGCATCGCTTAATAGCGATCTATTGAATGCTAGAGAATATAAACTCATTAATCGGCTATATTATAAAAATAGGTAAATAGAAGGACTTTTATTTTACTGAATGAGCCGCTAGTACAAGGATAATCACTATGAATGAACATACTCTAAAAGGCGAATGGAACCAAATGAAAGGTTCAGTAAAACAAAAATGGGGCGAGTTGACCAATGATGACCTCGACCAAATCGAAGGTAGCCGTGATAAGCTAGTCGGCCGTGTACAAGAACGTTATGGCCATAGCAAAGAGGATGCCGAGCGTGACGTGGACAACTGGCGCCGTGAAAACAACTATTAATAGTTGCAAGATAGAATAGATATTTTTATCTTTACCGTATTGGCTGATGGTCGATACGGTTTTTAGTATGTCGGTGTTAACTCTCATTGCTCATTCGTAGATAACTTTTGACTAGCGATTACATGCAGCTCAAGAGTAGAGAATTAGCAATAATAATTGAGAGACAATAACTTAAAAGCTATTATTTAAAGACAAAAATTAGAAATAATTACTTAGAAAATATAGCTGAAAAACTGCAGCTTAAAAACGATAAATTAGAAACGATAAACTAAAAACTATAAAACCGCATAACAATCATTGTTATGCGGTCTTATCTTTAACAATCCTTGTTACCTATCACGACTCATTCCACTGCATCCTTGCAGTACATCAAGTATAGTGCAATAGTAGAGCATCCTGCTCTAAATACAACTAGCTACTGGTATCGCTACCATCAGCACAGGTTATGCATCCTTACTTCACTAATCTTTGTCGTCCTGACGTAGATCACTGAAATATTATCCATAATACGGTTAACTCAATCCTTGAGTCACATTCCCTGATGCCGTGTGACTATAGTGCCAAAATGTAATCGAACTGTTAAGAGGTGTTAGCGTCAATGCTTGTAAGCATATGCTTACAAGACAAAATCTAATATTTAATAAAGACAGCGAGTTACCTCATTAAAGCCGTATTATCAGAGCAGCATTTCACCTAATATTCCTACTAAAAATCCTAATGTGGCTCCAAGCGGCGTCAGATAGTTTTTGGCAAGTTTGCTCTCAGGAATGATGTCCTGAATCAGCAGATATAAGATACCGCCACTAGCAAAGGTCATTAGATGAGCGGTTAAGTCAGGATGCGCACTTAATAAAAAGTGCCCGGCTAGTGCTGATAGTATGCCAAAGAAGCTGAGTACAAAGAAAATAGCCAAGGTCTTTTTGACACTAAAACCGCTTTGAACCAAATCACGAAATGAATTAAAAGATTCAGGTAAATTTTGTAGGCCGATAAACACCGCTAATAACGCAGCCATTTGTGGCTCAATAGCAAATACTGCCCCGAGGGCGATCGATTCAGGGATAAAGTCCATTAGCATCGCTAGTAGCGTCGCTTGCTGTCCGCCAGACTTTGCTAGTTGATAGTCAATAGCCATAAACACTATCGCACCTAGTAAGAATGAGCCTGTCACGCCCCAGACGCTCAGCTCCTCCATGCCCTTTGGCACTAATACTAGCGCTAATGCCGACAATATAATGCCCGCGCCAAACGACATTAAGGTATGAGTAATCTCGTATTTAACAGGACTATCTTTGACATGATGGTTAAACAAATTGGCCAATAGTCCGCCAATGAACACTGTTGCTCCGGCAAAGCCTGAATATAAAATGAGCTTAAATAGCATAGCTAAGACTCCCTACACCGTCCCGTTAGTATTATTCACCTGATGATTAGGCTTGTTTTTGAGTAGTTTTGAGGAAAAAAGGGGTTTTGGCAATACGGTTATCACTGAATACTCGTTTTCATTACTGAAGCTGTTGCTTTGTTTACAACTTGATAACTTACAAGACATTTATTATCAATTTTTATGAACTACTATAAGGTGTAAGAAAATGTTTCAAAGCTATTTGTTAAGCGATAAGGAACAAGTCGCTACTAGGATCAGGAGCCAAAAATATGAAAACACCCTCTACTCTCCCATTTAAAAAGCTACTCTCAGCAAGTCTTATCTTAACGCTACTTGGCATGTCAGCTGGTTGTACAGTTGCCAGTCCAGGCTACGGTAATCAGCCGATATATCAGGCCAATGATGGCTATAAAAACGCCAACTATAATCGTGCCAGACAACAGCTACGTAAAGACTTACGCCGCCAAGGCTATCAGTTAATGGATATCAGACCCGATACTTATCGCGGTAGGCAAGTGATCAAAGCCTATACAAAAAAGAATAATCAGGCTTACGAGCTTACTTACTCTTATCCCAATTTAAAACTGCTCAATTCAAATAAAAAGCAATGGGAGCAAGTCTGGCGAGATAACGACCATAAAAATGGTAATAAGAAGTACAAAAAAAATAAGCGCTATGATGATGTCGAAGATAGAATAAAACAAGAAAGTCGCTATTCAGCGGTTAGGCAGCGCGCTATCAAAAAGGTGAGCGCTATGGGCTACCGTGTCAAAGACATCGAACTCGATGATCGAAACAATCGCGGTGTGTTTGAAATTGAGGCCAAAAAAGGCTCGCAAGAGTATGAGATTCTGCTGAGCTATCCAAATCTAAATGTCATTAAGATAGAAAAAGACTGATCAACAAGCTAAGTACAGGCTAAATAAGTACAAGCTAAATAACAGATAGAGTGATACGCTTTTGCATCGCTGTTATGCCATACAGTCTTGATGCTGAGGGTCAAATAAGCATTTAGCTGCTATTTGACCCTTTTTTTATACCTACCAAGCCCCTTTAGTCGTCAAAAATCCAACACTTCTAGCACGTCATAAGCAGGAGTTTCATAAGGATGCGCTTGCTTTAAGGCTTTAATCACCTCTGCTATCATTGACGTCTTAACCACCATCTCGACACGCCATTCAGCGACTTTCTCAAGCTTATCTTGACTACCAAGATGCGGATTACTACCTGCCATTGGCATAAATTGCCCCTCTCCTTTGACTTGCCAGCAGCACTGCTCATAGTTGCCAATAGTGCCAGCTCCGGCAGCGAATAGCGCCGCTTTGACATTCTCTAGCGCTTCCTCTGGGATAAAAACAGTCAATTTATACATGATGTATCCTTAGTTTATATGGTCTTTTTTAATGGCTTTGATTTAAATAGTTTACTTCTTTGATAGTGACGGATGAGCCGTCCATACATAGCGTAGTAGCCAGTCTGCCGCCTCGCCTGCGTAATCGATACCGATACGCGGTCGTAGCGATACAAGCGGCAAACAGCCATCATCCTCAATCCAAACGCCAGACTCAGGCGCAATCGAGGAGCCGTATAACGCACGGTCAATTTGCAAGCGCTTTGTCAATTTACCCGGCCCGGCAAACTGTTTGATATGAGTGAGCTGCTTATCAGAACTTAAATTTTGCTCTTCAAGCAGACGCTCGCTATCCTCAGCCAAAAACCCAGCTCGTATCAGCACCGACTCTGGGGACTCAGCCGTACCGCTGACTAGATTGAGCATTAGATGCACTCCATACGTCAGATAAGTGTAGAAGACCCCGCCCTCAGCGTACATAATATCGGCTAGCGAATTGCCTTTCTTGCCTTTCGCTAAGTGCGCGGCAACTGAGCCGTCTTGCTCTCCTATATATGCTTCGGTTTCAGTAATGCGCACGCGCAGTACTTTTGGTACGCTATCTATGTCAGTTACACGTCGGCATAAGACTTTGCCAATCAAGTCCGCTGCCACTACGCAAGTTGGCCGAGCAAACCAAGAAGGCTCTAGGATAATCGAGTTCGTCTTCGCTTTGGACATGATATAGTAAACTCAATTTAAAAGTGTTATAGCGCTACTGGGGTGAGTTTTCCGCAGCCTCTGTGATAGCAGCACGCAAGAAAAATGTATACCAGTAGCGCATTTGAATTGATGACAGTTTTATCTTTAATAGACTATAGGCTTTTATCCGCATCAAATAATAGCTCTTATTATAAGAAATATCGCGGGCTGTAACGGTCACAGTTTGAGCACAATTAAGTAAAATTTTGCATAAAAAAACTGAGCTTAAAGCTCAGTTTTTATTGTGATATCAGTATTTAACCGCAGTATTTAACCGCAGTATTTAAAGCTCAGTATTGGACATTAGTCTAAAGGTACACCAATACGCTTTGCCACTTCTTCGTAGCCTTCGATCACATCGCCAAGCGATTGACGGAAGCGGTCTTTATCGAGCTTTTTCTTAGTGGTTTTATCCCAGATACGGCAGCCATCAGGTGAGAACTCATCACCTAGAACAATACGGTCATGAAAGACGCCAAACTCTAATTTAAAGTCGACTAAGATCAAATCACCTTGATCAAACAGCGCT
Organism: Psychrobacter sp. Ps3; assembly: GCF_022129275.1. Taxonomy (NCBI): domain Bacteria; kingdom Pseudomonadati; phylum Pseudomonadota; class Gammaproteobacteria; order Moraxellales; family Moraxellaceae; genus Psychrobacter; species Psychrobacter sp. Ps3. The sequence continues at coordinate 101,894 of NZ_JADQAL010000003.1, read as the reverse complement.
TTTAGTACGTCGTTGACCTGATAGCTTAAAGCTTTCATTTTGGCGAGCTGATCTTCAGTGGCCCAGTTCAAAGTGATGGCTAGCGACTCATTCACCATCGGATCGCCTAGCGCATCATCTTTATAAAACAGCTCAAAGGTCGGCGGCGTCAACTCTTGGCCTTCTTCTAATCCCAAACGGCGCACTAGACTGCCGGCAGCATAGTTACGTACCACACATTCAACGGGCAGCATATCCATACGTTTGACGAGCACCTCATCGCTAGACAACTGCTGCTCAAAATGGGTCTCAATCCCCGCTTCGCTGAGTTTTTGCATAATAAAGCTGTTAAAGCGGTTATTCACCTCACCTTTACGCGCTAATTGCTCAATACGCTTACCATCTAACGCTGAGGTATCATCACGAAAGTGCAAGATGAGCAGATCGTTATCTTCAGTCTCATAGACTGATTTGGCTTTACCTTTGTATAAAAGTTGTTGTTTTTGCATGATAAGAGTCCTGTTCTTGCAAACTTATATAAGATATCTAAAAGAGTGATAGCCGGTTCAATGTAAAAGCATCAGTACAGCTAGAGCTAGCATGCTGATGATAACACCTAAGCCCTGAACACCGAACGCTAGCCGTCCGGCAAAGGGATATAGCAACAGCACACACAACGTTTCGTGCGTTTATGGTTTTGAACAGACTATGTAGACACTATTAGATTAAAAAATAATAGAATGAAAAATAATCTACTCAGTAGCTGCAGTAGTCGCCACAGTGCGCTGAGGTTTTGGTAATTGGTACTGCTTGCCCGCTTCGTTTTCTAAATTGAGCGTATTAACCCCAGCATTTGGCGTTGGATATAGCGGTACAAATGGCGCTGTTTGTGCATCGGCAGGCAATTGTAGCGGCGCAAGTTTTTGGCTTTGCTGATAGTCCAAGCTACCATTGTCGCGTTTTCCCACAAACTCTTTTAGCGACTGGCAACCGCTCAGCACTAAAGTACTTCCTAACAGAGCCGTCAGCAGAGCCGGAGTGATTTTAGAGAGGTGTGATTTTGGGATATGTAATGATGTTTTCATCATAGTGTCTCTGTGTTGTCTTAAGCATTAGCGCTCATTGGTGATTACGCTTAGATATTGACTGCGTGTCTAGCATTAAATACGCGTTTGTACTGTTGCACAAGCTGATGCGTAAATACTAGATTAAGTTTGCTTTTACCAAGGCTTTATCGATAGTCGCATGATGCGACTCAGCGAGCCAAACGAGTGGCAAACGAATCCCTTTATCGATCATACCCATTTTATGTAGCGCGTATTTGGCAGGGATAGGGCTGGACTCAATGAATAAATCACGGTGAAGATGTTCGATGACGTCATGAGCGGCTTTGGCAGCGGTAAAATCACCACGTAAGGCGGCGGCAAAAGTCTCGCTCATCGCTTTTGGTGCCACATTGGCAGTGACTGAGATATTACCTTTAGCGCCGACTTTCATAAGATCAAGCGCAGTACCATCGTCACCAGATAAAACCACTAACCTATCACCGACGGCTTTTATCAGCGCTTCACCGCGTCCAACTGAGCCTGTTGCGTCTTTGATAGCGACGATGTTATCAATGTCGGCTAAGCGCTCAACGGTCTCTTGACTAATATCGACAACAGTACGCCCTGGTACATTATAGAGCATTTGCGGCATATCGACTGCGGCAGCGATAGCTTTGTAGTGCTGATATAAGCCTTCTTGAGGCGGCTTATTATAGTAAGGCGCGACAAGTAACGCGCAGTCAGCGCCGGCGTCAGAGGCTTCTTGAGTCAGCTTGATAGCTTCATCGGTACTGTTAGCGCCAGTACCTGCAATCACAGGAACACGGCCATCGACATGCTTGACGAAGAAGCGAATCACTTCGCTATGCTCAGGTACGGATAGAGTGGCCGACTCGCCAGTTGTCCCTACTGCTACTAAGCAATGCGTGCCTTGCTCGATTTGCCAATCTATGAGATCTGCGAGACGCTTATAATCGACCTTACCATCAGGATGCATAGGCGTGACTAAGGCTACCATAGAGCCTTGTAATTGGGTTTTGATATCGTCGTATGCTGTACTCATAACCATGCCTTACTGTTTTTTTTGCGGTAACATTATCATTTTTATATGAAGCCAATGTTATCGTTTGAACGTATTTGTGATTGATAGCTACTAATAGCTGCACGTATAACTAAATGCCCGATAGTGTAGCATATTTTACTTGCGCGACTAGTTGTCAATTCTAGCTGTTCATTGTAGCCAGCTTCGCTTGTAAGCCTTACTAAAATGACGCGCTTCTCTTATAAAAGCTGTCATTATAAGAGTCTCTAACAGTGACAAACAAGCCCTATTCTATACGTAGACCGATAATAGCGGGAATGCCTTGGCGTACAACCTCAATAGTCACGACGCCTTGCTTAGGTAGTGAGGAGATAGCGCTAGTAAAATCAGTCACCGTCTTAATCGGCTTTTGGTGCAGATTAGTGACGATGTCGCCTGCCATAATGCCAGAGCGCGCCGCCAAACCGGTAGGATCAACGGCGGTCACTAACACACCAACCTGACTGTCTGAGTCAAACTGTGCTTGCTCATCGGTGGTCAAGTCGCGTAGACGCAGACCGAGCTGTACTTCATTGTTCTGCTTATCGCGGCTTTGCGCTTGTACATCACCCGGCGCTCGGCTGAGCTTGCCGGTCAACATCAGGCGCTTACCTTCACGCTGGATTTGGACTTGGAAAGGATCGTCTGGGCGCGCGCGGTTCAGTAAGTTTAGCAAATCATCAGCGCGTATAATGGGCATCTTATTATACTGCAAGATAATATCGCCCGTTTTGAGTCCGGCTCGTTGCGCTGGCGAGTCTGGCGATACTCGCGTCAATAACGCCCCTTGTGGCCGCGATAACCGATAGACCTCTGCTAAGTTGCGATCGATATCTTGCGGATAAATACCTAAGTAAGCGCGCGTCACCTCACCATTGGTTTTGAGCTGCTCATAGATATCCATCGCTGCATTCATCGGAATAGAGAACGATAGCCCCATGTAGCCGCCAGTACCACTAAAGATACGTGAGTTGATACCGATGACCTCGCCGCGTTTATTGAAGAGCGGGCCGCCGGAGTTACCAGGGTTGAGCGCGACATCCGTCTGAATAAATGGCACGCTTGTCTCTCGTGAAAAGCTGCGCGACTTAGCACTTACGATGCCGGCTGAAGCAGAATAATCAAAGCCAAAAGGCGAGCCTATTGCGAGTACCGGCTCCCCTACTTTTAGCAGATTGGAGTCGCCAATGCTCAAAGCCGGAAACTGACTGCCCTTAACCTTTAAGACAGCAACATCTGAGCGCTCATCACTACCTACGAGCACCGCATCTAACTCAGTGCGATCATTGAGCGTCACAGTGATCTTATCAGCACCTTCAACAACGTGATGGTTGGTCAGCATGTACCCATCTTTAGTGACAAAAAATCCGGTGCCATAAGCGTTTTCGATAGCGGGCGTGGCTGACCGGTCTGGCAGACGCAGGCGATCACCAAAGAACTGACGTAGCAGCTCTGCCGTCTGCGCTTGAGCCAGCTCCTCGTCACTAATATTAGTCGTTACGTTGACCCGAGCCACCCCTGGCGTCACTTGCTGTACTAAATCTGAGAAGTCCGTACTAGCGACCACAGCTTGGGCAGGAGTAACCATTAAAGGACTCATAGTAGCGGCGCTGACTCCTATCGCGACAGCTAATAAGCTGCGCTGCCACCAAGACTTGAGGTTATAATTGGCCTTTTTCTCCTGCATATTCTTCCCCTTGTGCTAACTTCGTATTATTATTTGCGGTTTTTGTGTTTGATATCAACTTATCGTATAAAAACGTCTATTAGTATGAGGTAATTTTTACCTGAATCATAGTGTCGTCTGATTGTCATTTAATTGTCGTTTGAGTGTTGTTTGACAGGGTGTTGCTGAGTCATTATCGCCGCCACTTTGGCTATAAGTGCTCTTATGACTAAAGAATGACTATCCGCTTGGTCGGGTGCTGATACAACAAAAATAAAATCATGCTATTATGATAAACCGATTACTATTTATGGTAAACAAAAGTAAGCTTTCATCTTTTTATATTTATTATGAGCTTAGATGTACTTTATTAAAAGCGTAGATGTACTTTATTAACATAGATGCCCTACTGTATGCCCTTGATGAAAAGCCTTACATTGAAAAGGTCTACAATGGCTTTTTAGTTTTCTATAATAGCTAGTGTCAAATGATTCGTATTGGTTACCCCATTATTCCTGCCGTTATTTTAGTGTCCCCCTGTGCTAGAGTTTGTACTCATTATTATTGTATTTTATGACTAGGGCGTGTTGATTGTGGTCAGGCTAAAATTTAACTTTAAAATAAAACCTCATTAGCGTTTTATGGCAGTATTAAACCGACGCTAATCTGTGATGTGTGACAGGTTTATAAAAAGGATTAATTTATGGATACCGCCCTATTACTATCTGGCGTAGTTGGCGCCGGCATTGCCGCCCAATGGCTAGCTTGGTATTTAAAGCAGCCGTCCATTTTGTTTTTATTATTAATTGGCATTATCGTTGGACCTATTCTTGGTATTTTCGATCCTGATTTGGTGCTAGGCGAGCTGATGTTCCCCTTTATTTCTTTAGGGGTGGCGATCATTCTCTTTGAGGGCTCTTTGACCTTAGAGTTTGATGAGATCAAGCAGCATGGTACGGTCGTACAGATGCTAGTGTCTGTTGGCGTGCTCATTACTATCGCCATCGTTGCGCTCTCAACTTATCTGTTATTCGATGTCGATCCGCTGATTGCGCTACTGTTCGGTGCACTCGTTTGTGTCACTGGGCCGACAGTGATTATGCCGCTACTGCGCAGCGTCCGTCCTAATAAGACCATCTCCAACATTCTCAAGTGGGAAGGTATCATCATTGACCCTATCGGCGCTATTGCCGTCGTTTTGGTTTATGAATATATCATCTCAGGCGGACAAGCCAACAGCATTCTTTTATTTGCGAAGATTGTGGTACTAGCGACTGCTTTAGGACTCATAGGGGCTTGGGTACTCGCCTTTTTGATGCGCCGCCACATGATACCTGAGTTTTTACGTAATGTTTTTACCTTAGCCTTTGTGTTGGTGCTGTTTTCGGTCTCAAACCATCTAGAGCATGAGTCTGGGCTGTTGACTGTGACGGTACTAGGCGTGGCACTGGCTAACTGGCCTAAATTCCCACGCGATACCATTCTAGAGTTCAATGAGTCGCTGACGGTACTACTGATCTCTGTGCTATTTATTATCCTTGCCGCGCGGGTTGAGCTCTCAAGCCTGCTCAGTGTCGGTTTTGCAGGATTAGTATTATTAGCGATTGTGATGCTAGTGGCGCGTCCGCTGTCGGTTTGGGCTTCTGCTATTGGCTCTAACCTAAAGACCAATGAAAAGCTGATGATCAGTTGGATTGGCCCGCGTGGTATTGTCGCCGCAGCTATATCCTCACTGTTTGCTATTCGTCTACAAGAGTATGATATTCAAGGCGTTGAGCTATTAGTGCCCTTAGTCTTTATGGTGATTATCGGTACGGTGATGATTCAAGGCTTAGGAGCCAAATTCGTCGGTAACTTATTGGGCGTGCGTGAGCCTGAAACTAACGGTATCTTGATCGTCGGCTCCAACCCTATTGCGCTGTTAGTGGCGACATCTTTAAAAGAGCAAGGCTTCGATGTCATCGTCGCTCATAACAACTATACCAATATTGCCAAAGCACGTATGAGCGGGCTGCGAACTTATTTTGGTAACCCTATCTCCGATCACGCCGATCATCATCTTGATCTCATCGGTATCGGTCGTCTGTTTGCCATGAGTATGGATAAAGAGATGAATACTTTGTCTGAGATTCATTATCGCCACGAATTCGGTGAGCGTAAGCTGTATCGTCTCAAGTTCAGTGAAGAGAAAGTCAAAAGCGAGCGCGATGACAAACAGTCTAACTTCAGCTCGCAGTGGCTATTTGGCAAAGACGTCACTTATACCAAATTAGCGAGCATGCTCTCCAAAAAAGCCAAGATTAAGATCACAAATATCACCGACAGTTATACTTATGAGCAGTATAAGGCCGATAACAAGCAGTTTGTACCGCTCTACACGATCGATAAAGAAGGTAAGCTACACGTCATCACTGATAAGTTTGATGGTAGTGTGCCGCGCGATCGTAAGCTTATCGCCTTAGTCGTCGATGATGGCATCAAGCCAAAGCCAGTAGACGTTACAGCTAAGCAAGAACAAGCGCGTGCTGCAGCCGATGCAGACTTTGAGGCCAGCTATAAAGCGCCTGAAAAACGTAAAGAAAAAGAGCTAGTAGCAGACGGGACCGCCGATACTGAAGCACAAGCGGCTGATAAAGAAGCGAGCACGGCTACTGGTAAGGAAGATAGCGCTGACAACGCTGGTACTAAAACTGCCAGCGCCACTGAAAACAACAGCTCTCAAGTCCATGAGAGTAAAGCCGCTAAGGCGGGTAATACTCCTAATAAAATCACTGCTGCTGATAAAACCACCGCAAAACCGGCTACCCCAGCTGTAGAAGCAACAGTAGACAAAGGCGTAAAGTCAAATAACGCCAAAGCGACAACTAAGACTGACACTGGCACTAATGTCAGCGGGGAAGCCCCCAAGACCAAGTCAGGCTCGCTTGACCCTAACCGTCTGCCGGGTAGTACTGATAGCAATAGTTCTGCTAACAACAGTACTGATAAATAACTGGTGCTTAACCCTGTTATTTATCAGGACAAGTGATTGTTATAAGCTTGCATAAAAAAACGCCAACTCCTTGATTTGAGTTGGCGTTTTTATTGAGTCCTTGGTTAAGAAAACCCTAGCAAAAGCGATTAGCCTAAATTAAAGCGCGCCTGCACGGTTTGCCAAATACGCCCGCCCACTTCATCGCTGCTGCCGCTGGCATCGATACGCTCAATGCGCTCAGGGTGCTGCATAGCCAGCATACTAAAGCCATGATGAACGCGGGTAAAAAACGCCGTAGCCTGCTGCTCAAAGCGATCAGCCTTGCTACGTTTACCAGCGCGGGCCATACCTTCTAGCACTGGTAGATCCAGCCATAGCGTCAGCTCTGGCAGTGGCGAGATAAACTGAGCGATTAGACTATCGATTTTTGCTAATACTCGCTGATCGCCATCGGCGCGGCCATAGCCTTGATAAGCGATGGTTGAGTCGGTGAAGCGATCACAAATCACCCAAGCGCCGCGCTGCAGTGCAGGCAGGATAACTTGCTGCAGATGATCCGCGCGAGCAGCAAAGAGGAGTAGTAGCTCGGTATCGTCATTGATATCAGTCGCCGGATCGAGCAAGATGGCGCGTAGACGCTCAGCGAATGGACTACCGCCCGGCTCACGAGTACGTACGTAGTCGATACCCGCTGCCTGCAAACGTTGGCATAAGCCTTCGATAGCGGTCGTCTTACCAACGCCTTCTGTACCTTCAAAACTAATAAACCGACCTACTGTTGTTGTCACATTATTCCTTAAATGATCCTAAGCCAATCTTTATGCTTATTTGAGCTTGATTGAGCGCTATTATTACTCGCCAGGCGGGGTTTGTGATTTCTTCTCGCGCATCACTTTGAGGTACTCTTGCACCGCGTTATTGTGCTCTCTTAAGCTATTGGTGAATTTATGACCGCCATTGCCCGTCGCCACAAAGTACAAGGCTTCGCTATCTGCCGGGTGCAAAGTCGCTTCGATAGAGGCTGGCGACGGTAAGGAGATTGGCGTTGGCGGTAAGCCGTCGATTTGATAGGTATTATAGCTCGTCTTTTCATCGATATCTTTACGGCGAATATTACCATCGTAGCGATCGCCCATACCATAGATGATCGTTGGGTCTGTTTGCAGGCGCATGCTTTGTTTTAGACGGTTATTGAACACCGCGGATACCAGCGCGCGCTCATCGGCTATGCTGGTTTCTTTTTCGATGATAGACGCCATTATCAATGCTTGATAAGGGCTCTCATAAGGCAGATCTGGCGCGCGGTTCTCCCACGCCTCAGTCAATGCCTGCTGCTGGCGCTTATACAAATCAGTCAACACTTGGGTGTCGGTTGCGCCTTCCCCATAATAATAAGTATCTGGGGTAAACCAGCCTTCAAGATTATGATTGACGATAGGGTCGTCGCTCGTGGTCACGGACTCGGGCAGTATTCCGGCCAAATCTAGCGCTTCAGCAATACTGGCATTATCTGCACCCTCAACTAGCACTTCTTTGACGATACCCTCATTGTCACGCAGGTTCTGATACAGATCGCTTGCGGTCTTGCCTTCGATCACTTGCACTTTGACCATCGCCACTTTTGCGCCTTGACCAAATACATGCAGGGCTTCTGCAATCGTTGGGTTCTCAGGTAACGGATAAATCCCGGCGTGCAGCGGTGCATCGACTTGCGACTTGATATACAACTTGGCAATACTGGCAGAAAACAGTGGAATCTCTTTTTGCCACTGCGGTAGCAAGCCATAATAAGTATCGCCCTGCTCGATAGTGACTTTTTGTGCCGGCTGCGTGATACGGCCAAATAGCGTCTGATAGACCATCACTAGCAAGAAAGCGGCAATCAGCCCGAGCACTAACAATATCTGATAGCCGCGTTGCATAAAAAACGATGGATTATCTTTTTTGTAGCGCCGCGGTTTGCTGCCACCACTAATCAGCGACACATCGGTCGCGGGCGCTTTGTCTAGGTCATCAGTGGCGTCACGCTCAGCGGTTGGCTCTACGGGTGACGAGTCGACTCTCTTAGCATTTGACTCAGTAGCCGCGCTATCATTAGGCTTGTTATCAGGGTTTTCGGGGGTCGGCGTGCTCATGGCAACTCAAAGGGCAGAAGTTTGCTAGAATTTAGCATTGAACCGTAAGCTTTTCAATGGTATTTGCTTAGCTTATGGATTATCTTAGGGTTTGTAGCAAGTTTTATGGCTAATCGCTATTCTTCTATCGACCCCGTTTAATAAAGATGTTTCATTATGGATTTAAACTTTAATCAGCAGCTTGCCAGCGCTTATAAGTCTCCTAGCCAAATTGTACGAGTGCTCAGCGAAGATTGGGTCGCTAAGCAAAGCTACTGTCCCAACTGCAGCGCTCAACCGTTAGCTGAGTTTGCTAATAATGAGCCTGTGGCTGATTTTTATTGCGCGAACTGTAAAGAACAATTTGAGTTAAAAAGTAAAAAAGCTAAGCTCAGTCAAATCATCAATGATGGCGCTTATGAGACTATGCTTGCGCGTATCAATAGCGACGATAATCCCAGTTTTTTCTTTTTAACCTACTCGCCAGAGTTTACGGTTAATAACTTCTTAATCATTCCCAAGCAGTTTTTTAAACCTGAAATCATAATCAGGCGTAAGCCTTTAGCAGCCACTGCCAAACGTGCAGGCTGGGTTGGCTGTAATATTGATTTGAGCCAAGTGCCTGAGTCGGGCAAAGTTTATTTGGCAAAGAATAGAACCGTCATTGCGCGCGATACCGTCACGCAGCAATTTCAAAAAACGCTTTTTTTACGTCAGCAATCGTTGGACTCGCGCGGTTGGACACTAGATGTTTGGCAGTGTATTGACAGACTTGATGATAAATTTACCCTTAAACAAGTCTATGCTTTTGCAGATGAACTACAGGCCAAGCACCCTGATAATAATCATGTTAAGGACAAAATTCGCCAGCAACTGCAAGTGCTACGTGATAAAGGCATTATTGAGTTTTTGGGGCGTGGTTATTATCAGAAACTCTATTAACTATCTTGGTTGTCCCAAAGAGGTAAATAGGCGCTTGCAACTAAACGTTCACAGAACTTATGAGGCGGATAGTCTATTTCTAATTCATCGTTTACTTTAAAAAAAGTGTTTATATTGTCTTTGATACATTCAAAAGACTGGTTTTTCACATGCTTGTTCCACTCCTTTAATAGTCCTAATGGCGTACGAGAAGCCTTAGTAAAAGCTTGTCTTTTTACGGTAAGTGCACACATGACTAATTCATCATGAGGTAGCTTATCTATGCCTTGTTCTATAACCTCTTGACGGGTATGCGCATACTTAAACAACCCACCAAACGCTGTATATTTTTTATCTTTTTTAGAATAAGTAACAGTGAGTGCTATTTTCGAATAACCCGCTAAGTGTACGATTTCGTCAGGCTGTTTTTTTGCTAGTTTGCAGATTTCATCAAAAATCATCAAACGACGGATTTGTAAAGGTATGCGTTCATCTTCGTAGACTGAGTCCATTTTTGCTATTATCCTCTGGTAAAAACACTAGCATTGATCGATTAGCGTTATGACTCAAGCAGGGTTAACAAAAGACGATCAATTCTCTGCTCTCGCCTTTGCTAGGATCAAAAGCATATTATCTAGCCAGGACGAGAACAGTTATGACAACCGAAAAGAAATTGAAAACTTATCAAGTAGAGATAATCGAAACGATGAGCGCACTTGTCGAAGTAGTCGCGGAAGATGGTGCGTCTGCAATTTCGCAAGCCAATGATAAGTATAGAAACGAGGATATTGTGTTATATCCTGATGATGGACTTGATACGCAGTTTGTTATTTTCGCAGTGAAGTAAGTGATTAACCAAACTCAACCACCTGCCCCGATAGCAAAGTAAGCTTCGATACAGGCATGACATCGCGCACCGCATTACAAAAGAACATCTGACTGAGCTTTGGCAAATCATTATCAGTGAGTGATCTCATAATAACCGGCTTATCAGTCTCAGCTAAACTATCAATAAGCACTTGGCGCATGACCCCAGCCACGCCCGATTGCGTCATCGGCGGCGTGTACCATTGGCCATCAGTGAGATAGTTTCTATCCTTGTTAACATCCTCTTGCTGACCACTACTCGTAATATGAGAGCCGGATAACTGATAGAAGACATTGCTCATCACACCCTCGACCCACTGCCCGCTCATATCACGTAACAAGCCCTCACCTATTCCGGCATCAGGGCTTCTGGTCTTAATCTGCTCAAGCTCGCCACTGGCCAGCACATTATCGAGACGATTTAACGATTTTAGTCCGGCCAAAGTAGGCGGCAGTACAGCGATTTGTGAAGTCAGACAAACGGCGCGGCGCGGCGCTTGCTGAATAACAGGAGCACCATTTGGCAGCAGTAAGGTATCTAAGGTATCGTGAGAGTCAGCTGTTTTATGAGTGGCGCTTTGATCAGTCGCACTTTGCCCCTCGCTAGGCATAAGCTTGAGCCAAATCTCGCAAGCATTGCCCGCTGCATCCGCAGCAAAGCTATAACCACGTAGCGATTGGGTCGCGCGAGTGACGATGACTTTCATCACCCCTTGCTGTAGCTGCTGCGCGTAAGCTTTTAGGCTAGAGACTAAGTGTGGCGTCGCAATATCAAGCTGCAGGGCTGCGGCATGACTCGCTAGCCGCTGCCAATGATAGTCCGCCCACAGCACCTGACCATCGCGCACCGCCATAGTAGTAAAAAAACCATCGCCATAAGCCAAACCGCGATTGTCTAACGACATAGTCACTGGTTTCGGATCTACTGAGGCTATCGCCGCCTTATTTGCTGGCGGATAAAGCGCGTACCAGCCCTCTTTTAGCCTATCAGCACTTTTTAGACTGTCAGTACTGTCGATACTGCTCACCGCTTAGCCTGCACTCGCTTGCGCTTTTGATTTATTAAAGATAATCATACAGCTATAAAACTCACATTTGGCAAGCTCAATGGTTTGGCCGCCTGCGGTTTTATTTTTGACGATTTGACCGTTGAGCATATCAGCGAGCACGCGGCCACCCTCATCACCCATCAGCTGACGGACTAGTGTGTAGGCCTTTTGGGCGTGCGCCTGACTGAGCTCTTTTTCTTTATCTGTATCGGTAGGATTGGCATAGTACCAGCCCAGCTCTAGATACTTCTGCGAGTCGATAATATCTAGATACGGCTCATCAGCTTGCATAAAGCGGTACTTAGTCGCCGGGTTACTGGCATAATCGAGGCTGTTTTTGTCGGTGGTAACCACTGAGCCAAAAGTTGACTGGATATTATCTAGCTCGTCAATCGTTACTGGCTCGACCTCGGAACTGCCCCAACTGGACATATCATAGCTGATGGGGGTTCCTTGACTGGCGACCGCGCCATCGAGATCGGCGGCGTCTGTTGAATCGGTAGGCGCTTCGGTCGCGACCTCCTCAGTGGTTGACGACATCGAAGCTTCGCTTTCTGCGCTTGGGTTTGAGTCATTACAAGCGCTCAAAGAGACACCCGCTATCATTAGCATACTGACCATCAAAGGTTGAAGGCTGTTTTTCTGCATGGGCAATTTACTCATCTTATCTAGAATATTGAATGTCGAGTCCTCGACCGGCTTGATTTAAATAGGGTTTTACCAAAATCTTAATGCTGCTAGTTTACCCAACTGCTGCAGCCTTGACTAGCCTTTAGGTTACCGATAACACTATGAGCGAGTACAGTTTTGTTAACGGTATTGTTGATTTATCACCGCTGGCAACTGACCGCTGGTAATGCCCGTTTGTCAAAGAATGACCTATCGCTTATGATAACTGAGCGCTACTGCATCCCTAAACGCTTCTTTAGCCCAAAAGTAGCCATGCAAAAGTAGACATATAAGTAGATATATAAATAACAACAAAACTAGCAATAAAACCAGTACCGCCCTCAAACTCGCTTAATAGGATTTTCGCAATGACTCAGCACTTTATCGTTATCGGCAACCCCATTAATCACAGCAAATCCCCTAAAATTCATCAGACTTTTGCTGCCCAAACCGATATCGATATTCGCTATCAGCGCCAGTATTGTCCAGATAATGAAGCCAGCTTTGTCGCCGTAGTAGAGGCTTTTTTTTATGGCGGCGGCGTAGGCGCTAACGTCACTGTGCCGTTTAAACAAATCGCCTTTAGTCACTGTCAGACGCAAGGAGGGCTATCTGAACATGCCCACGTGGCAGGCGCAGTCAATACGTTACTCATAAAAGACGGCGCGGTTTATGGTGACAATACCGATGGTCAAGGCTTGGTCAATCACATCATAAGCTTAGGCTGGCCGCTTGATGGCGCGCGAGTGGCGATTATTGGCGCAGGCGGCGCGGCGCGCGGCGTGGTGCTGCCGCTTATCGAAGCAGGTATCGCCTCCTTAACGATTGCCAATCGCACTTTGAGTAAAGCGCAGACACTAGTCACTGAGCTTAGCGCCGCGAGTCAAACGATTGAGAAGCAGGCGATTGCGACTTGTACGACGGCGGAGCTGACTGGCGAGTTTGACTTGATTATCAATGCTACCTCCATCGGTCTGACAGGGGACACTTTGCCGATAGCGGATAGTCTGAACACTCACTATGCTTACGATATGATGTACGGGCGCGCCCTGCCGTTCTTGCAGCACTTTACGCGGCGCGGCGCGCAAGTGTCGGATGGTTACGGTATGCTTATCAATCAAGCAGCGCTAAGCTTTGAGCGCTGGACCGGACAAGCGGTAGAGGTTGCGGCAGCGACAAAAGACTTGCAATCACCATCGACGTAAAGCATTTTAGAGCACTTAGCACTTAGCACTTAGCACTTAGCACTTAGCACTTAGCACTTAGCACTTTAAACATTCTAAACCCCAAAACGCGCTAACAGCCAGCGCTCTAAGCGATGTAGCGGGGCCCGCAGCTTTGCAGATTGCATCGCCATACCGCCTATCAGGCCAATGATACAGCCGAGAGCGGTATCTAGCATTCGTGCTTGGATGACCTCTTGATAGAGCTGCTGTGAGGGCGGTAGACCACTGCCATATTCAGCGATAAACACGGTCAATGGCGTGATAAATATCACTGCAAGACCATAATGGCGATCGACTAACGACTCAATACATAGCATCAGCACCAAGATAACGGCAGCGACTTGCCACAATGTCAGCTGCCAAGACAGCATCCATGCTGCCACTCCCATGCCTATCAGCGTGCCGAGCAGACGATGAAACTGCTTAATCCACATGGTACGTAGATGAATACCTTGAATAATAATAAAGCAGCTCACCGCCGCCCAATACGGATAAGGCATCGTGAGCACTAAAGCGATAGACAAAGCTAGACTGACAAAACCGGCCACCATGATACTTTCACTGATTGTCTCCGGCTGATAGCTTTGAGCTGGTAGATTAGTGCGCTTGCGTGTCGCTAATAAAAACAGCGAGTACAGCAGCGCCATGATAAGGGCAAAACCGCTACCGAGCATCACAAGGCCAGTCGCTGCGACAATTTGCGTCAAAGGTACAGGGATAAATAAGGCGATAGCGGTAGACATCATCACAAACAGTCCGGCCGGCGGCGGCTGGTTGTAGTAGCGCCCAAAGATCACAATAGCAAAAGCCACTAACGCAAATACCGGAATCTTAATAAAAGCCAGCTGCTGGGCGATAAGCCCCAACGCGAAGCATAACGCCATCGCAAAACCCCAAGCCATCACCGTCACCATACGCTGCGGCAAGCTTCCTCCAAAGGGCAGGTTCAGAATAATCATCGCCCCAAGCGAAGCTTTAATCCCGGCAGATAGCGCCTCAAAATACGCTCCCACAAATACCGGAAAGCTAATCGTGATAGCAGCGATAAGGGGCATATGCCAAGGCCGACGGCTTTGATTGACAGCCATCAAATGCTCAACTTCACCGCTAATCAAACGCTTGATAGTCACCCATAGCCGCTGCAAAAAGCGGTAGTAGACATATCGACTGTACTTAACTGACATATATGAAACCCTAAACTAACCTCTACCTTTGAGTTATCCTATGACTCTGATGCGACAAGAACTATGTTATATTTTACTGAGCTGCTCTAAGCTGTCATTTTCGGTGTCCCATTTACCTTTTATCATAACCAATAGTAATATCATGGTTTATTAGTTATGAATATTATTTATAAATGGTATATTTGTGGCGACAGACTCTTTATACTAGATTTATCATAATTGTCATAGCAGCGCCCCTTTATAGTCAAGATAACTCACCCTTATCTTATTCCTATATTAGCCTTACCATAATTTCTATAGTCAGCTCGCCGATGAAGATCTAATGACCTATCATCGGCTGTTGTCTCAACTTGTCAAAGAGAGTCCCTATGTTAACTTACAAAGCCCCTTTACGTGATATTAAGTTTTTAATAAATGATGTCTTTGATTATCAGTCACACTATAAAACCTTGGACAATGGCGAAAACGCGGACCCTGAAACGGTCGACATGATCTTGCAAGGAATGGCTGATTTTGCCGAAAACATTCTATCTCCTATCTATCAGCCTGCTGATGAAGAAGGCTGTCATTTTGAAGATGGCGTCGTCACTACGCCTAAAGGCTTCAAAGAAGCTTACAACCAGTTTGTAGAAGGCGGCTGGCAAGGTATCTCATACCCTGAAGAGTACGGCGGTATGAACTTGCCGATGTCGATCAACCTAATCAAAGCTGAGATCATCGGTACGGCTAACTGGCCATGGTCTATGTACCCAGGCCTATCGACTGGCTGTATCAACACTATCATGCAGTACGGTACCGATGAGCAAAAAGAAACTTACATGCATAAGCTGGTCGAAGGTACTTGGTCAGGTACTATGTGCCTAACTGAGCCGCAGTGTGGTACTGACTTGGGCCAAGTTAAGTCAAAAGCGATTCCGCAAGAGGACGGTACCTATAAAATTAGCGGTACTAAGATTTTCATCTCAAGCGGTGAGCATGACTTGACGGACAACATCGTCCATATCGTTCTTGCTCGCCTGCCGGATGCACCTGAAGGTACACGCGGTATCTCACTATTTATCGTACCAAAATTCTTGCCAAATGCAGAAGGCGAAGCTGGCGAACGTAACGGCGTCACTTGTGGCTCTATCGAGCACAAAATGGGTATCAGCTCATCAGCGACTTGTGTCCTAAACTTTGACGCCGCGACAGGTTACCTCATCGGTGAGCCGAACAAAGGCCTAAAAGCCATGTTCACCTTTATGAACACGGCGCGTATCGGTACAGGTATCGAAGGCCTAGCACATACTGAATTGTCTTTCCAAAACGCGCTACCGTATGCCAAAGAGCGCCGCTCTATGCGTACCTTATCAGGCACAAAAGATCCTGAAAAAGTAGCAGATGCGATTATCCATCACGCTGACGTGCGCCGTATGCTATTGACGCAAAAAGCCTTTGCAGAAGGCGGCCGCTCGATGATTTATCACTCAGCTCGCTATGCGGATAAAATGTCGCAAGGTGTGGCTAATGGTGATGATGCCGAGTTTGAAAAATGGGATGATAAATTAGGCTTTTATACGCCTATTCTTAAAGGCTTCTTGACTGAGCTGGGTATCGAAGCGGCTAAGCACGGCCAGCAGGTCTACGGTGGCCACGGTTATATCAAAGAGTGGGGCATGGAGCTGATCGCTCGTGATGCACGTATCGCTACTATGTACGAAGGTACTACCGGCGTTCAAGCCCTAGACTTACTTGGCCGTAAAGTTATCTTGCAGTCAAAAGGTAAGATCATCCGCGACTACACCTCAAGCATTATGAAGTGGTGTAGTGAGCACGCTCTTGATAAAGACATGCGTAAATTCGTATGGGCTTTGACTAAGCTATGTGCTGAGTGGAACACCTTAACGGTACGCTTGATGCTGATGGCGCGTAAAGATCGTGAAATCATCTCAGCGGCTTCAGAAGACTACTTAATGTACTCAGGCTATGTGATGATGGGTTATCACTGGGCACGTATGGCGGCTGTCGCTTATGACAAGCTAGAAAACGGCGGCGTAGAGGCTCCAGAATTCTATCAAGCGAAAATTCAAACTGCTGAGTTCTATTTTGATAAGCTGCTACCTCGCACCTCAGGCCACGCCGAAGGTATGGTTGCGCCAAGTGAGAGCATGACTTCAATGGACATCGAAAACTTTGCATTTTTAGACTAATACTAAGCCTGTTGCCGTCTAAAAACAGCTACTAATACAAAAGTAAAAAAGCGTCTATTGATTAGGCGCTTTTTTTTATGGTCGATAATAAGCGTATAAAACCTGCGACTCGATTGCTTATTATTCAAGCATTTGTTTATGATACACCGCGCTAATCTCTTCTACTTCAACGCATATCTGCAGCGCCGCGCGGCCTGACTGATCGCTTGCCAGCTCACCATTTATAGCGGTCACCAATATCTCAGCGAGCTGATTACGCGCTATGATATCACGCCCACTCATCAGTTTAAGATGCGCGTAAATAAAGCCATACTCTTGCTCATCATCTTCGACCCCAACTAAAAAACTATCGATAGGTAGCATACGCGCCTTAATATCGGTAGGCTTGCCGAAATGTCCGCTACTCCACAGTGCTTGGTTCAGTGTTTTTAAGAGTGTCTCAGGGCGCTCGATAGTGACATTAGGTGTGGCTTGAATAGTAAGATGCGGCATAGAATTTTCCTTATTAAAGTATTACATTTATAAAAAAGGGCTAGGCATAAATAAAGCTAGGTATAAAAAAGTTAGCAGTCGTTATCGATAATATCAGCAAACTGCGCCTTTAGGGTTGCCGCCAGCTCACTAGCCGGCAGCTCAATCTCTAGCCCGCGACGTCCAGCGCTCACATAGATGGTTGGGTGTTGCTGCGCACTACTATCAATCACTGTTGCTAGGCGCTTTTTTTGTCCTAACGGACTGACCCCGCCGAGTACATAGCCACTGCTACGCTGCACCTCTTGCGGCTCGGCCATTTGCACTTTTTTGCAAGATACAGTGTTATGCAAACATAACGCTTTAGCCGTTTTTTTAAAATTTAACGTGTTGTTTACTGGCAGCACTGCTACCGCCAATTGGCCATTGTCCGTCTTTACAATTAAGGTTTTAAAGACGCGTTCGGCGGCAACGCCTAGCTTTTCGGCGGCTTCTAGCCCGTAGGAGCTTGCGCTGGTTTCATGCGTATATTCATGTATGGTATACGTGAGCTTGAGTGTTTTGGCTAGATTAATAGCGGGAGTCATAAGCAGCTACCCCAAAGAATGAGTAAAAATGAAGCGTTTGAATGCCATTTATCTTAACCACTTTTTGTATCGATTAACATAGCTTGGCATAAGCATTTCGATGACTAATAGACTAATACTATTAGCTATAGATATTGATGAAGGCCATATATCGCTTTTTGTACTTTTGTGGCATCATAAGCGTATTACATTTTGCAGATATGATTTTAATTATGATACCCCGTTTCCTAAAAAAACGCTTTTTAAAAGCGTCGAGCGCTACCCCTACTGATAGCTCAGTGGCTACTAAAGCGACTACTTATCATGCTAAAGACGCGGACCAAGCCGTCGATATCTACGCTGATGACGATAAGCTGGCGAGCACCTCTTACAGTAAAGCGCCTATTAGCCAGATCTACCGCAAACTATCCGGAAAAGCACTTGGCGTCACGGTCAAACCTAAGCTATTAGGCGAGCTGCCTAAGCTTGCTAATGATGAGCAGACTCTGACTTTTTATGTACTGCAAGACTACTCACGCTCCAACAGTATCCTTATTGATTTGCAGACTAGTGAGTATCAGCTGCCGCCAGCTCTCGTTGGGGTAAAAGACTTAGCTCATGATATCGATGAAAACGCAGCTATTATCTTTTTGAACCATCCAAAAGCCACAGACGATCAGCTCTCACCGCGCCTAGCGCGTTTGGTTGCTGCCACGTTGCAGCATCCTGATCTCAATATCAGACTAGTGCCGGTATCGATTCTGTGGGGACGCGCGCCTGAAAAAGAAGACTCCTTATTTAAGCTACTCATGACAGACAACTGGGAAGACCCTAGTATCACTAAGCAGCTGTTCAATATCGGCGTCATGGGCCGCGACACTTTTGTACAGTTTCATGCGCCGCAGGACTTACGTACTATCGTGTATAACCAGTTAAATGATGATTCAGAGGAAGCGGATAACCCTAAGACTAACAAACCCCAGCAGGCAGCTAGTACTAACACGGCTTTGGTTGCGACCTTTGATGCCAATCGAGAACTACTGCGTAACCTACAATATCAGCTCGATCTGTATTTAGATAAGCAGCGCGCGAGTATGCTAGGGCCTGATTTGTCCGATAGACGTAACTTGGTCGACAAGCTGATTTATTCGCCCGCTATCAAACATGCTATCGAAAAAGAAGCCAGTGACACCGGCGTCTCTGAACATGAAGCGCGTGATGTCGCTCGCGGCTACGCCAATGAGATGGTCAATAACTACTCTTACTCGATTATCAGAGTCTTTGAGCGCTTTTTGACTTGGCTGTGGACACAGCTCTATGATGGCGTGGAAGTGCATCATTTTGAGCGGGTACGAGAGCTTGCCACCGATCACGAGATTATCTACGTGCCTTGTCATCGTAGTCATGTGGATTATTTATTATTGTCTTATGTGATCTATAAGCGCGGCTTGAGCATTCCTTATGTAGCAGCCGGTGATAACTTAGATGTGCCAGTATTAGGGCCGTTATTACGCGGCGCGGTCGCTTTTTATATTCGTCGTAGCTTTCGCGGTAACGCCTTGTATACAGCGGTGCTGCGCGAGTACATGCACACCTTAATCAGTCGTAGCACCCCTATTGAGTACTTCATTGAAGGCGGGCGTTCGCGCTCAGGTCGTCTGCTGCCGCCGAAGATGGGGATGCTAGCGATGACGGTACACAGTCAACTGCGCAAAACCAATAAGCCAGTTGTGTTTATTCCGACTTATATCGGTTACGAACGCATTATGGAGGGCGGCACTTATATCGGTGAGCTCAAAGGCAAGCCAAAAGAGTCAGAGTCGGTGGTTGGCTTATTAAAAGCCACCAAAAAGATCGAGCGTATCTTTGGTAATGTGCATCTAAGCTTCGGTACGCCGCTGCATTTGAGCGACTTTTTGCAAAAGTTCGAGGTAAAAGCAGACAGTCTACCTGCTGATCGTACAGATACGCCGCTCGATAACAAGGCTAGTGCGATGGTCGATAATATCGGCGTCAAAATTATGCAGCATATCAATAAGGCGGCAGTCGTCAATCCCGTTTCCTTATTGTCATTAGTGCTCTTATCAGCGCCAAAAGCGGCGCTCGATGAAGATATATGCCGCGAACAAATCGCTCTGTATCAAGGCATTGCCCGCTCCCTGCCTTATGCCGATGATACGGTTGTGACCGATATGAGTCCCCAAGACATCATCGATTATGGTATCAAGCTCAAGCTCATCGAGCGCATACCGCATATCTTAGGAGATATCATTCAAGTCGCAGGCAAGCAAGCAGCGCTGCTCAGTTACTTCCGTAACAACATTTTGCATGTCTTTATCCTACTCTCTTTCTTAGCTGCGCTCGTCGCTCGTAATGGCCGTATTGAGCGTAGCCGCTTAGATAATATCGTCTCGCAGCTGTATCCGTTTTTGCAAGGTGAGCTATTTTTATATTATTCAGCGCAGAGCCTGCAAGCGGTCCTCAATCAAAAGATAGATAACTTGATTGACCATGGGCTAATTGTTGAATTAGAAGATGGCGTCCTCAGCGCCCCTGAAACGAACAGTAGCCGCTATCAGCAGCTACAAGTACTCGCGACACCTATCGAGCAAAGCCTTGAACGTTACTTTATGACGCTAGCGCTGCTTGCACAGCAAGGCTCAGGCAATCTAACTGAAAGCGAAGTGGTCGATCTGTGCCATCTATTGGGTCAACGTCTATCTGTGCTCTATGCCGATGATATTCCTGACTTCTTTGATCGCTCACTATTTACGAGCTTCGTCAATGCCCTTATTCGTCTCAACTATGTACAAAAAGATGCAGAGACTGGCGTACTAAGCTTCGATCAGCGTATCAATAATATCGCTCATCATGCCAAGTACATTTTGACCCCTGATATGATGCAAATCTTGCAACAAGTGGCTAGTCTCGATGACACAGAGATTACCCACGCTATTACCGAGATTAGTAATAAAAAACAGCGTAAGTTTGGCCGTAAACGCTGATTACCTTACTATCTATCACGCTTCACTATCTATAACGCTTCAAAAAAAAGACCGCTAGTTGATAGCGGTCTTTTTGTGTACTAACATAAAGCGACTTTTTCGCTTAATTGGTGATTTTCTTATACTTCATGCGCTTAGGGCCAGCTTCATCGCCCATAGTCTTTTTGCGGTACGCTTCAAACTCAGTGTAGTTACCGTCAAACCAAATCGGACCTTCTTCTTCAAAGGCTAAGATATGAGTGGCGATACGGTCCAAGAACCAGCGGTCATGCGAGACCACCATGACTGTACCTGGGAACACTTGAATAGCGTCTTCTAGCGCACGCAAGGTCTCGATATCCAAATCGTTAGAGGGCTCATCGAGTAATAGGACGTTCGCGCCTTGCTTCAAGGTCTTCGCCAGCTGCAAGCGGTTACGCTCACCACCTGAGAGCTGACCGACGTGCTTTTGTTGGTCTGAACCTTTAAAGTTAAAACGGCCAATATAAGCACGACTTGGCGTGGTATAGTCGCCAACGGTGATAATATCTAAACCATCAGAGATCTCTTCCCAGACGGTTTTTTTGTCATCGAGGTTATCACGTACCTGGCCGACATAAGCGACCTTAACGCTTTCGCCTAGATCGACAGAGCCGGTATCAGGAGTATCACGCTCAGTAATCATGTTAAACAGCGTGGTTTTACCCGCACCATTCGGACCGATAATACCGACGATAGCGCCCGCTGGTACATTGAAGCTAAGGTCTTTATACAGCAGACGATCGCCAAAAGATTTGGAGATGTTATTGACCTCGATAACCTTATTACCTAGACGCGGACCGGGCGGAATATAAATCTCTGAGGTCTCATTTCGCTGCTGGAATTCTTTTGAGTTCAGCTCTTCAAAACGCTGTACGCGCGACTTAGACTTCGCTTGCTGACCCTTTTGATTTTTACGAATCCACTCAAGCTCTTTTTTCAGCGCTTTGGCAAACGACTCTTCTTGCTTCTGTTGTTCCTCTAAGCGCTTGTTTTTTTGCTCTAACCACTCAGTATAGTTACCTTCATACGGGTAGCCATAGCCTCGGTCAAGCTCCAAAATCCACTGCGCCACATTATCCAAGAAATAACGATCATGAGTAATGGCAACGATAGTGCCGCTATAGTTTTGCAAGAATTGCTCAAGCCAAGCGACTGATTCGGCGTCCAGATGGTTAGTAGGCTCATCGAGTAGCAGCATATCGGGGCGTGACAGTAGTAGGCGACATAAAGCAACACGGCGTTTTTCACCACCTGATAGCTTACTGACATCAGCATCCCAAGGCGGTAGACGTAGCGCGTCAGCGGCTTTTTCCAGCTGCGGCTCTAGGTTATGCGCATCCCAAGTTTGGATGATATCTTCCATCTTGCCCTGCTCTTCTGCGAGCTTATCAAAATCGGCATCCGGTTCAGCATACTCAGCATAGATTTGGTCTAAGCGCGCTAACGCATCTAACGCCTCACGCATGCCGTCCTCGACATTGCCGCGCACATCTTTGCTGTCATCGAGTTGTGGCTCCTGCGGCAAGTAACCAATCTTTGTGCCTGTCTGCGCACGTGCTTCACCGCTGAACTCAGTATCCACACCCGCCATAATACGTAGCAAGGTCGACTTACCTGCCCCATTGATACCTAAGACACCAATTTTGGCACCCGGGAAAAAGGACAGATTGATATTTTTTAGAATTTCGCGCTTAGGCGGAACAAGTTTTGACACGTTGTTCATCGTGTAGATATATTGAGCCATTAACACTCCGCTGGACTATATAAAAGAGGCGAGTAAAACCATTTTTATCAAAAAACTGAATAAAAACAGTGTTTATGACGCCTCAGAATAAATAATATGAGTTTTCACTCATTATCGCATTGAAGCGCACCCCCTGCAAGCTGACAGCGCGCTTTGTGGTATGTTTTGTACTTGGTTTAGCCTTGGGTTGGCCTATATATAAGCTCAATACTAGCCTGATAGGACAAGGATCGTCTAATTGGTGTTAGAAATAGGATTTGTGTTGGAGATAGCCAAATAGCTGAATAATAAAAGTCGCATAAAGTGCAGACCATATAAATACGACAGCTGTTTTAACATTTGCTGTAACTATTCTTACTATAACTGCAGTAAAGTTACTAGTATGATGAGGGTTAAAGATTTTATAATAAATGGGATAATTAACAGGGACTGCGATTAATAAGTAGTGCCATAACAATAACTAAATAAGGAATATTTATGAGTAACCAACAAGCGAAAAACGATTTACAGATTAGTCATAATGAGCAAGCCAATCGTTTTGAGACCACTATTGACGGGCAGACAGGTTATATCAGTTATCAAGATCAAGGCAACACCTTAATCTATGATCATACTATCGTACCGCAGGCTCTAGGCGGACGCGGCGTGGGCTCAGCATTAGTCAAACATGCCTTGAATTACGCTCGTGAGCATGATAAAAAAGTCGTTCCACAGTGCTCTTTTGTAGAGGCTTATATCAATAAGCACCCTGAGTATCAAGATTTAGTATAGTCAGTCTTGCGTAGACCGTTTTGAAGAGTATTTGTTAGTGATTACTACAACCGCGGGCGCTATACTAGAGTGACCGCTATAATAATAAAGGATATTGCTATGAGTAGTTTATCTGAAAAACAAGTCGACCTGCAGCTGCAAGACTTACCAGGATGGCAGCGTGATGGAAACAGTATTGTAAAATCGTTCGAATTTAATGACTTTGTAGAAGCCATCAGCTTTATGACCCAAGCGGCTTTTTATGCTGAAGCATTAGAGCATTATCCTGAATGGCAGAATAATTATAATACTGTCAAAGTCCGGCTGACTACTGATGATACAGGTGGTATTAGTAGTTTAGATATTCGCTTGGCGAAGCGTATGCAGCATATCGTACAGCCCACAAGACTCTAAAAGAGGCTTATTTAACCTAGATAACCACCATAAAAAGATAACTAGCATAAAAAACGTCCTTCAGTAGGACGTTTTTCTTTTTAACAATGGTTTGTCTAATGCTTGTCTTACTGACTACATTTTGCGACCGACAAAAGCCACAATGAATAAAATGACGGCAACCACTAAGAAAATGTATGCCAAGTTCGACGATAATCCTGCAACACCACCAAAACCTAACAAGCTAGCGATAAGTGCGATAACAGCGAAAATAATAGCCCAGCGAAACATATTGCTTCTCCTCGAATTAACTTTAAAACTTTAATGCACTCAATTACTATAAAGCGCTTACGCGGTCAGTATCTAGTTTCTTTAATACTTGCTTTTAATAGCGCTTAGAAAGTAATACTAAAAGCCATGAGTGATTAAAGTGTTTAATTGATAAAGTATTTATTACATTATAAAAATTATTGTTAAAAGCCCAAAGCCTCGGTATGAGGTTTGGCTTACGAGAATAGATTAGCAACTTTATATGGTTACTTTAAACCCAAGCTACGTTGATTTTAGTAAGCATCGGGCTATGTTGTGTAACCTATGTAGCTAGTGCTTTAGTTTTGTAGCACTTTGACAGGGTTCATCAATATTGTTGGAGCTTATATACAACTGTATGACATATACCTATGAGCAAAATAGATAACAGCATACAATACTATTGAATGACTGCATAGGTGACTCGTTTCACCTGTGGCAAGCGCTTTAGACCTTTAAAATACAATCTGCTGCTACCACCTATAGTATTGAGTATGACAACGGAAGCTGCTCTATTTTATTAAGGTAGCTTCATCATTATTTAGTACTACCCGGCCTAAAATAATGTGTAACAAAGTGGCGTAACGTGACTTATTGTTAGTCTGTGACTTATTATTAGTCTGTGGCTTAGAATTTATGAGTCCGTGACTTAATATAGCTACTAGTCTCGTTATCGCAAATCTAGATTTATCACCTAATGTATAAGGAAATTGAATATGGCTAACTCTGTAGAAAAACAAGACAATCGTCCCTACGCTGTGGTTCTGTATGGTGCTACAAGCTTTGTAGGTCAGATTACTGCTAAATACTTATCCCAGTTTTTAGCAGACTCTAATGATGTCGAATGGGCCATCGCTGGACGCGACGAAGAAAAATTAAAAAAACTCCAATCTGAGATCAGTGACTCAGGCTCAGCTAAAAAGGTCGATATCATCATTGCTAATAGTAATGATGAGGCGAGCCTCGATGAGATGACCAAGCAAGCTAAGGTGGTGATTTCAACCGTCGGCCCTTATCTAAAATACGGCGAGCCGTTGATCAAATCATGTGCCAATAACGGTACTGACTATGTCGATTTAACCGGCGAAGCGATTTTCATCAAAGACATGATGGACAAGTATCAAGATACAGCGAGCCAGAGTGGCGCTCGTATCGTGAACTCTTGTGGTTTTGACTCTATTCCCTCAGACTTGGGTGTGTATTTCACTCAGCAGCAGGCCGAAAAGCAGTTTGATGAGGTTTGTGAAAAGATTCATATGCGCGTCAAAGCAGCCAAGGGCGGTTTATCTGGCGGTACGGTTGCGTCTATGGCGACTATTTTTGAAGAGGTTGGCAAAGACAAATCACGCCGTAAGCAAGTTGCTAATCCATATCTGCTCAACGACGATGCTGATGCGCCAAATGTGCGTCAAAAAAATGTCAGCAAACCTGAATATGACAGCGAGCATGGCCGCTGGTTGGCTCCTTTTGTAATGGCCAGTATCAACACCCGTATCGTCCATCGTACCAATCAGCTTACAGATTATGAGTATGGTCGTGAGTTCAAATATGACGAAGCAATGTGGATGAAAGATGGCGTCAAAGGTCAGCTGACGAGCTATGCTTTGAGTGCAGGATTATTCGGGTTTGCCACTACTATGATGTTCAAGCCTAGCCGCGAATTACTCTCTAAGCACGTACTACCAAAATCAGGCTCTGGCCCTTCTAAATCAGAGCAAGAAAATGGCTATTTCGATATTCGCTTCTTCGGTTATACCGCAAGTAACGACTCTATCAGTACAAAAGTGACCGGCGATAGAGATCCAGGTTATGGCAGTACATCAAGAATGCTGGCGCAGTCTGCTCTTTGTTTGGCGCAAGACATCTCGCACAAGGATGTTAAAGGCGGATTCTGGACGCCTGCATCTGCGATGGGCGATAAGCTTATCGCTCGCCTTGAGGAGCATTCTGGCCTGAGCTTTGAAGTGGTAGAAGATAAGTAATCTGTCTATAGCTATCATTTGTAAATACTGTTTAGCAGCTAGCTAGTTTAGCTTGATCCAGCCTATATAATACTGATGACCGCATTCTATCCATAAATAGAATGCGGTTTTTTTATTTAGGCCATCTCTTATAAGTGTGGGCAGTGGTGCAATCTGTTACCGGTTATCTGGCTTGTTTGACATATACAATGTTATCAAATACTAACAACGTATCACTTGCGTAAATGACACTGCTGATTTTTAGATATTCAACACATAATGCTACACATTGTTAGCCGAATGACACAGCGATGCTTTATGTGCTCAAGTAGTATTGTTTGTGTCTAGGCGTTAGTCATTGCTAATAAGCACTTACCAATTAGTAAAAGCTAAGTACTGTAAGTGTCTATCTCCTAGGAGATGGTTCTGTCTAAATAATAAAGTCGCTTCAACAAGATAAAAACCGACTAGCGTTTAAGAGTAACTATGAGTTTTGCTAAACACTAATGATAATAATTGAGAGGGAATAATTATGAAATTCAATGTATTAACAGCAGCTGTATTCACTTCAGGCCTTGCTATGGCAGGCGTTAACGCCAACGCCGCTATGACTACAGATGGTAATGGTAACGTCGGTTATGACACTTATGATGAATGTGTCATGGCAGTTAAAGATGGCTCAGCGAAATACTATACACCTTATACTTACCAAGAGCCTATGCCGCGTGCAGGTGAAGCTAGCGTTGCAAAGATGCGTTTATCAGAGGTCATGATTCCTGAACGCGTCGTTAGTGATAATAACTTACGTACCGCTGACTATGAGGCAGGCGCTTGTGATCTAGGCGTAGGTCAATCAAATGGTCGTTATGGTGTTTCTGGCGCATTAGTCGGTAAATATGTTCCTTTCGCAGCTGACATGCCAGTGAACGTCTATATGGACAGCAGTGGTAACCCAGTACGCGTGACTATGCAGCAATGTGATAACCACTTTGGTAGCAACTTCCCTACTCCCGTTATCAGTGAAATAAAAGCACCAGAAGCGCAAGTTGCTATCGCTGAAGCGCGTAGTATCGAGCCAGTAGTCGTACAGACCAGACGTGTTATCCGTCCTTCTACTTATAGCGTGAAAGAAGTAATCGTCGCTCCTGCAGACCAGATACAGCGCGTTGATACCAATGCAGGTACTGCCATCGCTATTCAAGATGGTCGCCAGACAGCTATCGTCGGTCAAGAAGTAGATCCTGCTATCTTAAATCAAACCGAAGTGGATCAAACTTTCCCAGTGATTCGCGTTCCTGATGCTGACGAGATGCCTCAGGTAACGAAAGAGGTAAATGAATAAGGGATTGGCATATAACCTGTTTTAAATATGCGCTCAAAGCGCCAAAAAACGAAGATAACCAAAGACAAGCTTGGATAGATATTGTCGCAAATGTATTACCAACGTTTCATAATGTCACAAGCAAACACCAAGCTGTTAGAACCTTAATGACTTTACTACTGAAATACTGGCCCTAGAGCTGGTATTTTGCGTTTGGGAATAATAACAAGATCGTATCAACACATAAGGTAGTGACTCAAAGTTCACCATCTTATGCGCGGATTTGTGGTTTTGTACATAATCATCTTATTATATTTTGGATTTTTATTATGAAAAACACGGCTTTATCACTACTTATGGGTGCGGCGCTTATCTTACCAACCATGGCGATGGCAGCCCCAGTCAACACAGCAGAGGTGACCCCAGCGGATAAACTGGCCGAACCCGTAGACAATACCTTACAAGCTGAAGTCGAAGGCCCAGATGGTGAGTTACTGGCCACTCAACCTGGCGCTGTAGAAAGTGAAGAGGCAGTTGCTATCACAGATGCAGCAGCCATGGAGATGGCGACTAACGAAGCTACTGAGGAAGAAAATGATGTAATGGCAGCGGCTGGCATGCAACCTGCGCAAACCGAGCAGCCTGCACCAGCACTCAACATGCAGCACAGTGATGCAAACTATCAGCCACTATTGGCAGGTGAAGGCGCAACCGACGACGAAGCTGCCAACACAGAAATCACATTACAAGAAAAGAAAAAAGACAAGCGTGGTGAGCTACTCGCAACGCAGCCTGCGGATGTCGAGTTTAAAGAAAATCGCCGTATCGCTATCGCACGCTAAGATTTGGGCGCAATAATAGTGTCTCGATAATAATAGCAGCGCCTCAACTATAGCCTCGCTAACAAACAGCATAAACACAGATAGTATTTTGCCTAGTAAGGCACAATTGATACAAGCGTATGATACAAAAAAGGCAGCCCAATGACTGCCTTTTTTCTATTTTTTATAATACTGATTATTTTTTGCTTTTGGTCACGCCGGCTTCTTGTAACAGTGCGCCCAAAGTACCCATTTTGGCTGGTGCGTCGGCTTTTGGAGCCTTGCTGCGGTTAGAGGCACTGTCATTAGCTTGACGATGGTCACGCGGTTTTGTTGCACGCTTATCCGCTGGGCGCTTGTTGTTTGGACGATTACTGCGCGGGCGGCTCGCTTTTTCATCACCACCAGTATTGCGGGTCGCAGGCTTGGCGGCTGGCCGCGCTGATTTTTCTGCTTCAGGCTTCATGCTAAAGCCAATGCGTCCACGCGGCTCATCGACGGAGATGACACGTACGGAGACGATGTCGCCTGGTTTGACCCGATTCATCGGATCAGCGACAAAATCATTAGCCATCTGCGAGATGTGCACTAGTCCATCTTGATGCACACCCACATCTACAAAACAGCCAAAAGCCGTCACATTCGTCACGACGCCCTCAAGCGTCATCCCTTCTTCTAGATCTTTGATACTATTAACATCATCGCGGAAGCTTGCTGTCTTAAACTCAGGACGCGGATCACGAGCTGGTTTGGCAAGCTCTTCTATTATCGCCTTGACACTGATGTTGTCATCATTAGCAGCGATAGCGCTAGTATCTATACTATTAAGCACCCCATCATTACCGATGATCTCGCTTAAATCTTTATTGGTATGTTCAAGTAAGCTATTCACCAGCTCGTAACTCTCAGGGTGTACGCCAGTGGCATCCAGCGGGTTGCTACCACCGTGGATACGCAAAAACCCTGCCGCTTGCTCAAAGGTCTTGACCCCGAGGCGTGGCACGTTTTTGAGGGCTTCACGGTTAGCAAAAGCGCCGTGCTCTTTGCGGTAAGTCACAATTTGCTGAGCGACGTTTTTGTTTAGACCCGCGATGTGCGTCAGTATTGCTGGGCTTGCCGTATTGACATCGACGCCTACCGCATTGACGCTATCTTGGGTGACTTTATCTAGACTATCGGCCAACTGGTTTTGATTGACGTCGTGCTGATATTGCCCAACGCCAATCGCCTTTGGATCGACTTTGACAAGCTCAGATAACGGATCTTGCAGACGACGAGCAATAGATACCGCGCCGCGGACCGAGACGTCTAAGTCAGCCAACTCATCACTTGCCAGCTCACTGGCAGAATAGACCGAAGCGCCAGACTCATTAACGATAACCGCTTTGGCTTGTAGTGACGGGTTAGCCGACAAAATCTCTTTTATCATAGCGTCAGTTTCGCGGCTGGCGGTACCGTTACCTATCGCGACCAAATCGACATTATAAGTACTTAATAGCTCATCGATAAGCGCCTTAGCCTCATCCATTTTGTTATCTGGAGCAAAAGGATACACAGTAGCGATAACGGGCTTATCGCTACTATCCAGCATGACATGACCTTGCGCATCGATGATTGCCATCTTGACGCCATGACGAATACCAGGGTCAACACCTAAGATCACTTTTGGACCTGCGGGTGCTGACATCAGCAGATGCTGCAAATTGTTAGCAAAAACATCGATCGCGTCAGCTTCTGCGGCTAGGCGCTTTTCGGTCAACAAGCGATGCTCAATATGCGGACGCCATTTGTCTTTCCATAAGCTGTTTGCAGCCTCAATAAGGAACTCACGGCGCTCGCTTGGCGCTGTCGCATCAATATTAAAGTGGTTGATAATTTTTTCGATAAAGGGTGCATCTTCGCCATCGACTTTTATACCTAAGACGTTCTCTTGACGACCGCGTAGCATGGCTAGCAGGCGATGATTGGGCAGACGCGCTAAGCTCTCGCTATGATCAAAGTAGTCTTTGAACTTCTCGCCGACTTCGCGCTTTTCTTCACTAGCAACCGCTGTCACGACACTAGCGGTTTTGGCAAAGCCGCTACGCAGACTATCGAGTAGATCAAGCGCCTGCGTCCACTCATCAACGATGATGGCCTGAACACCGGCCAGCTGCTTATCAAGGTCGCTAAAGTCAACATCGATCTCATTACCGCTATCGTCGGTGACGCTGCTAGGCAGCTGATAGTCCGCTAGCGCCTGCGTCGGCGTAATCTCTTGTGTTAATAGGGCTTTTGCTGCGCTGTCTAAACCGGCTGCGCGGGCCTTGGCTGCAGGGGAGCGACGACGCGGACGATAAGGTAAGTAGATATCTTCTAGCTCAAGTTTTGACGCTGCATTATCAATACGGGCTTGCAGCTCATCCGTGAGTGTGCCTTGTGCACGTAGCAGCTCAGTGATCTTTAGGCGACGACTGGCCATATCGCGCTCATAGCTGAGCGACTTCTCTAATGCTCTGAGCTGAGCATCGTCAAGGTTTTGCGTTTTTTCTTTACGATAACGCGCAATAAAAGGAACCGTTGCGCCTTCATCGAAAAGTTTGACAAATGCGTTGACTTGAGCCGTCTTAATACCAAGCTTGCGGGCAAGCTTGTCGTGGATATTGGCTTGTGTGGTTGCATCTAATCCCTGCGCATTTGCTGAGACTGCCGATGACGTTAAGCTATCAGTGCTACTCATATACGTATCAATCGTTGAGAAATGGTGATTGGCATTATAGCAAAAGCTGACTGATTTATAATCCTTTTTATACTTACGGCGTATATCCTTGTATTTTATGGATGAAATAGCGTTTTTTTGGGCTAAAACGATGCAAAATTGAACAAATAAATAATTTATTTACCCCGTTAAACAAACGCATACAGCATTTCAGTGAACAAGTGATGCAATTAGTAGCGCAATCTTATACACTGAGGTAATACCTTTATAGCTTTAAAAGTAATCCTA
Organism: Psychrobacter sp. Ps3; assembly: GCF_022129275.1. Lineage (NCBI taxonomy): Bacteria > Pseudomonadati > Pseudomonadota > Gammaproteobacteria > Moraxellales > Moraxellaceae > Psychrobacter > Psychrobacter sp. Ps3. The sequence goes on along the minus strand of NZ_JADQAL010000003.1, from coordinate 70,581 downwards.
GAATATAGAAAAATATAGGATAAATAAGGCCTTTAGAGAGTAGACGGCTCAATAAAAGCGATAACATAAATTTAAGGTTACTGCATAACGACGAATAACTGGGTTATACACCCATTGCCACTATTTTTATAATAATAACCTTCACTAAAGGATATCTATATGACTGATAATAAAAGCTCCGATACTCTGACTCAGCGTATCTTAGTCGTTGATGATGATGCGCGTCTGCGCTCTTTGCTTCAGCGCTTTTTGGAAGATGATGGCTTTGTGGTACGTACCGCCCATGATGGCAGTCAGATGGATAAGCTCATGCAGCGCGAGCTATTTTCTTTAGTCGTTCTCGATTTGATGCTGCCAGGTGAAGACGGTATCAGTATCTGTAAGCGCTTGCGCGAAGATAACGCCGACATCCCGATCATTATGCTGACCGCAAAAGGCGGCGATGCCGATCGTATCGCTGGACTAGATGCCGGCGCTGATGATTATCTACCAAAACCTTTTAATCCAAAAGAGCTACTCGCCCGCATCAAAGCAGTACTTCGTCGACAGAACCGCGAATTACCCGGCGCGCCAAGCCATCAGCTAGAAGTGGTTGAGTTTGGTCCTTGGACGCTTGATTTGTCTACCCGCACCCTTAAACGCGACGGTAATGTAGTCACGCTGACCACTGGCGAATTTTCGGTACTCAAAGCTTTGGTACAGCATCCACGCGAGCCTTTAACCCGCGATAAGCTAATGAATCTTGCGCGAGGCCGCGAATGGGGCGCTATGGAGCGCTCTATCGATGTGCAAGTATCGCGTCTGCGCCGTTTGATCGAAGACAATCCTTCACAAGCTCGCTATATTCAAACCGTTTGGGGTGTGGGCTACGTATTCGTTCCAGACGAAGCGGATGCTGAAGATGAGTAAGGCGTAAGCGCTCAGGAGCTATGGTGACAGACAATAACGCTTCCCCTTCCAACTCTAATGCTGGTACAGACCGTAATCAAGCGGCTTTAGATGAGCATGACAATGCTCATTATGATAAAGGTGATTCAAAGTCGGATCCCTCTTCATCAGAGCACAGCTTGACTGCGGTACTTGAGCAATTAGAACCTAATGAAGATGCTGATAAGATCAGTATCGGCGATATTATGGATTCGCTGAATTCAAAAGGCTTTGGACCTCTGATATTTGCCCCTGCACTTATTGCTATTATGCCAACCGGAGGTATCCCCGGAGTGCCGACTATTTGCGGCGTGATTATTACTTTGATAAGCGTTCAGATGCTATTTGGCAAAGAGCGTCCTTGGCTGCCGCAGTTTGTTGATAATATCTCTTTTGATGAAGACAAGCTGCATAAAGGTGTGAATATCGCCTCAAAAGCCACAAAATGGATTGATAAACTGGTTAAGCCTAGACTCAAGTCGCTGACCTCTGACAAGGCAAAAAAGGTGGCAGCAGCCCTTTGTATCTTTGCCGCTCTTGCTATGATTCCGCTTGAGCTTGTGCCTTTTGCAGTTATGATACCGGCAGCCTCAGTGATTTTATTTGCTATCTCTTTGATTACTGAAGATGGCTATGTATTTTTAGCCGGTTTACTGCTCAATTTAGCAACTATTTACTTTTTGATTACTCAAGTACTGTGACAAAAAGTGCTGTGACAAAAAAACCAACCGCGTCAGGTTGGTTTTTTATTATAAGTTTATGCTTATCAGCGCAGTTGACTGTCCTTACTACCCCGGCGATTAAATAGCTCAGAGGCTTTAGCATCTTGTTCAAGCTCGCTTTGGCAGCCGATACAATGCTGCACACCTGGTACGGCTACTCTTCGCGCTTCTGGTATTGGCTCGCCGCATTCATCACAATACTCCGCACTCTCCCCTGTCGGTAGTGCTTGGCGTACCCGATCTAACGCATCATTGACCGTAGCATCCATTTGTTCGTGCTCTGCACCATCTCTTGACCATCCACCTGCCATAACTTTACTCCTCACCGCTCTATCTATATTTATCATAAAATCCTTTGATTACAGATAGATGGGGCATAGTAGTTTGTATTTCAATGCATGGCTGTTAGGTAGATACAGAAGAGTTTGGACAGTGCAGGCTACACTTAAGTTTATGGTTTGGGCTGCAGCGCTACTACTTGACCGCGCACACCGATACTCTCATCACTCATTAAGCAAACATAACCTGGCATAATGTCTTCCGGCGTTTTGAGGCTCATAGGGCTCTCTCCCGGATAGGCATGCGCGCGCATATTGGTACGAGTACCGCCTGGGTTGATGCAGTTAAAACGCAGGTTCGTGGTGTTTTGCGTCTCTTGAGTGAAGATATCACTCATTCCTTCTAGCGCTTGCTTAGATAGAGCATACGCGCCCCAAAAAGCGCGAGGATACGTACCGACTGTGCTTGAGGTAAAGACAATAGAGCCATTGTTGGCATCTTTTAGCAGTGGCAGTAGCGCTTGAGTCAGCTTAAAGGTAGCGGTGAAATTTATCTGCATCACCTTGGCAAACATATCGACGTCGTACATCTCAAGCGGGGTCAACGCGCCTAAGATACCTGCATTATGCAGAAGACCGTCTAATTGACCAAACTCCTTATCGATTAGCCGTTCCAGCTTTTGCATCTCATCATAACTGGCCGTTTCGAGATCCATAGGTAAAATAGCGGGCTGCTTACCGCCCATACTTTCGATTTCATCATAGACTGCTTCAAGCTTACTAGTCGTGCGGCCTAAGAGTAGTACCGTTGCACCAAAACGTGCATAAGTTAAAGCGGCAACTCGGCCAATACCATCCCCTGCTCCAGTCACTAGAATCACTTTGCCCTCTAAGCTGTCATCTTCTGCGACAAAATTACGGATTTGCTCATGACTCAAAGGCTGATAGCTATTTTCATTTGTTGTATTCTGCTCAGAGTTTTTCTCAGTACTGCTTGTAGTGTTGTTCATGGTATTACTCACTGCTATCGATAGGGTTTAGACGAGATTGACTAATTTAAAAAGCGCGACTGTTTACAAATAATCAAAATTACCAGACCTTAATAATAATTGCTTAAGCTGCTTTGGCGTTTTGACAATATGAGATGCGCCCCACTTTTTTAGGTTAGGCTGATCTTCTGCTGGGATATAGCCATAAGCCGCTAGAATGGTAGGCATGCCAGCGGCATTGCCCGCTTCGATATCGCGTATATGATCGCCAACATACAGCACACAAGCAGAGCCGCCACGCGCTATGCCTAGTTTTTCTAGCGCCAGATACATAGGCTCAGGATCAGGCTTAGTACGTGATACATCTTCAGGGCAGACCAGTACCGAACAGCGCTCATCGAGCTGCAGTTTACTTAGTAGTAGCTCTGCTAAGTGGCGGGGTTTGTTCGTGACGATGCCCCAAGGGGTGCCGTTTTTTTCAAGGGTCTGTAGTAACTCGTCAAGCTCAGCAAAAACACAACTATCGACACAGATATCGGCCTCATAATCATCCAAGAACTGCTGCCGATAAGTGAGTAGCTCCTCTTCAGTGAAGCCGACTTGACCATTATGCTCTAGCATGAGCTTGACCATTGCTGAGGCACCAGCAGAGACTTGCTGGCGAATATCGGCATCACTTGGCGCTTGCCACTCATTCTCTTGGCTCATCTTGCCAATGATACGCACAAAATCAGCAGCAGTATCGATCAAAGTACCATCTAGATCGAAGAGTACCGCCTTCACAAAATTAGTCATAGTCGCTGCCTTAATTGATGAGTATTATGCTGTTATAAAAGACCCGTTTACGCTTATCTCTTCAGCATTATTGATTTAGTCTTATTGATCCATAGGCTTATGCACTGCCATCATATAATTGACATCGACATTCTGTGCAAGCCAGTAGCGCTTGGTAATGGGGTTATAGTGTAGTCCAATAATATCTTGGCGATTAAATCCGGCGTTGAGTGCCATTTTATCCAGCTCAGCTGGGGTGATGAATTTGGCGTAATCATGCGTACCGCGATCCAATAATCTCAGTACATATTCAGCGCCAACGATAGCAAACAAATAGGACTTAGGATTACGGTTGATCGTCGATAACACACAGACGCCGCCTGGCGCTAATAAATCATAGCAAGCTTGTACGATAGCGCTAGGGTCTGGAACATGCTCTAACATCTCCATACAAGTGACCACATCGAACTGAGCTGGCATCTGCGCCGCTAAAGTCTCAACCGCGATATGCTGATAACGTAGCGTCTCCTCTAAACCGCTTTGCTGCGCATGCAGGGTCGCTGCCTTTAGGTTCTCAGTACCCAAATCAATACCCGTAACGTCAGCGCCGCGCCGCGCCATAGACTCAGATAAAATCCCACCGCCGCAGCCAATATCGAGTATCTTTTTACCTTGTAAGCCATCAGCTGCGGTTTTGTTAGTATCCGCGCTTTGATAACCGCGCTCAACGTTTTCAGTGATCCAATTGAGACGTAGCGGATTGATCTCATGCAAAGTCGCAAACGCCCCTGTCTTATCCCACCACTCGCCTGCAAGCTGGTTGAACTTATCAACCTCACTAGGGTCTACATTCGTGACCGTTTGCTCTGCTATATCCTCTTGTTCATCTTGAGTTTTGTTGGTCGTATTTTGATGGGGCTGCGTTACGCTCATAGAAATATCCTTGAATACGGTTATCATCGTTGTCGTTGTTATTAGATTCGATAGGCTCAAAAAACTAAGAATTCATCAGTGATAGCGATGAGGTCTTAGCAAGCTAATACTAAAAACACCCTACTGCTAGTATCAATAGCGTTAGAAACCATAGGTAATGTTAGCATGAGCGTTGTTATATTACCTTAGCCACCTAGTGACTGATTGTGAACGGCTCCCTTAGACAATCAGTTAGTTAATATTTGATTCTCTACACGCTATGTGGCTTTAAATAATATCTACAGCATGGCAACTATTGGTTAAGAATACGGTTCACAATAGCTGTCATTTTACGTTATTATAGCCGAACTGTATTTAACCTTTTTTAGCACTTTTGATAAGTGCCTCTTAACACCCTCAAGCCGTAAGAATTAAAGGAAGAAGTATGAAACGTGTCCTCGCATTGACTGGTTTAGCCTGCGCCATTGGCTTTGCTAATATGAGCGTACAAGCGGCCGATTATGTCGCCGGTAAAGATTATAAAGTTCTTGATAATCCAGAAAAAATCAGCGGTGATGCTATCATTGTTCGTGAGTTTTTTTGGTACGGCTGCCCTCATTGTTACTCTTTGAACCCGCATATGGAAAAATGGGCAAAAACTAAAGACAAAGATGTCGCATTTTTCAAGACTCCCGCCGCCCTAAACCCAGTTTGGGAATCTAGCGCTCGTGGGTTCTATGCCGCGCAGCTATTAGGTTATGAAGACAAAACTCATGATGCGCTATTCGATGCAATCCATAAGGATGGTAAAAAACTATTTGACCAAGCTTCACTCGCTAATTGGTATGCCTCACAAGGCGTCGACAAAAAGAAATTCAATAGCCTCTATAACTCTTTTGCAGTAGGCACCAAAATCGGACGCTCACAAGCAGGCGCCAAGCGTTATCAGCTCACCGGTGTCCCTGCCGTCGTAGTACAAGGCAAATACGTGGTATCCGGTGAGAGCGCGAAAGTCCCTAAAGTGGTAGACTTCTTAGTGGATAAAGTGCGCGCTGAAAAATAGTAGCGCCGCTAGATAGCTATAGTTGATTCACTTCAAATCCGACACAGTGCTACTGGGATAAATTTTGTGCAGCCTCTGGAGTGCGAAGCGCATAGCAAGCAAATAAAATTTATACCAGTAGCACGAGAAAATAAATATATTGGTTTTATTTCGAATTAACTATATTAGGTCATAAGCTCCATGGCACTCATATAAAAAACATCTAAGATATAAAGAGTACATAAGAGCGAAAATAGCTTATATATACCCTATAAAATCTAATAGTATAAAAAGCCAGCTTAATAAAGCTGGCTTTTTATGTTTGTACCTACGCTGAACCTTTAACCCTATCCTAGTGGCGAAAGCTTGGTAATAGTGCCGGAATGCCAGGTAGCATACCCACAATAGCCATCACCCCAGTCAAGATCACAAAGGTCACTACCGGAATGATCCAGCGACTCATCTTAGATAAGTTGGCACTGCGCTCTTTTGAGCCAATCAGACCTAAGTTATCTAATACTAAGGTAATAGACCACCCAAACGCTGGGTTTACCAACGCTGAGGCAAAAACAACAATCGCCGCCGACTGTGTGGTTTTACCTTCACGGGTCATCTCCATACCTGCCTCGAGTAGCGGAATGAACACTCCAACGATTAAGGCCACACACATGACTGGCTCCCAAATCGCAAGATCCATGGGATAGCCCCAGACCCCGGCGATGACACAAAATAGTCCGGTTAATACCGCGCCAGCTGGGATTGGGCGCTTAGCGATGGCGGCAGGCACAATATAAGTACCCCAAGAAGAAGCAAAATTAGAGCCACCAAGTACCGAGCCTGCTACCTGACGCACCGAAGCGCTAATCATCGTATCATCGATATCCATACGCACGCGCTCAGTACGCTCAGGATAGCTAATCTTTTGAAACACCTGATGTCCCAAAAAGTCCGGCGACCACATCGCCACTGCCAATACCGCAAAGGGTAGTACCACAATGAAACTTTCAATCGTTGGCAGCCCTAGCATCCAGCCAGTGTTTTCGCCCCACCAGTACATCGGGCTCATATTAGGCAAACCGGGCGTGGTCTTAAATTCAAACGGTGCGCCCATAGCAAAGGCCACGCCGCCGCCTAATAAGCAGCTGAGCGGCACGGCAAGCCATCGCTTTTGATAGTTTTCTAAAACCGCATACAGGATAATAGTGAGCAAAATCACCACAAAGGCAATATGCGCCATACCAATGCCTTCTGCCCAAGCAAAAAGGTTTTTGACTTGTGAGATAGTCCCAATAAAGCCAAGATAGAGCAGCAGACCGCCGCACACCCCCTTACTGGTTAAATTGGCCAATAAGCTTCCGCCTTTGCTGATCGCTAGCAGCAGACCAAAAGCGCCAATGAGTAAGCCAAAAGCCATAGGGTGACCACCGGCGGCAACGACAATCGGAATAAGAGGAATCAGTGGCCCATGAGTACCAGCAAGGTTGGCAGTAGGCAGCAAAAAACCTGAGAATAAAATGACAAAAAACGCGACTATGAGCAGCTCATAACGCACGTTTTCTAAAACAAAGGCTTCTCCTAAACCAAGAGGCCCTGCAAAAGTTGCGGCAATAGCGCCGACCATCACGACTTTGCCGATAGTAGCTGCCATCGCCGGAATGGTATCTTCAAACTCGAAGCGATAATCTCTAAAAGGTAAATTTGGTCGCCAGCGCTTAGGTTGCATGATTTGTAATTCATGATTGAGATAAGCGTCGCGACTCTCAAAACTTGCGTAGGGTTGATGTAATTCGGCATAGCTACCTTGCAAAGGGTCATTTTCGTGAGCAAGGTTGGGATTAGCGTCTGCGTTTTTTGATGCGGGGATTTGAGGATTACTCATCACATCTCCTTATGTTGACTGAGAACTTAAATAATCCTTTGTTCGTTTTAATTACCGATAGTTAGGACTGCTGTCTAGACCTATTCTTAAAGGTTAAACTACCGTAAACAAAGGGGTGGTCATTGTAGGTCATCAGTATCTATAATGCGAGTATTGTTTTCCCATCGCTATTTATAAGCTTAATTTCTTACTCTTATCTTCAGCCCCGTTGGCCGTTTTTTTACCCAATTGACAAACTTTTCGACTTCGCTATGTTCTTGTAAGAGCGCTATCGTATGATAATAATTTGCCAACTCATGATTAGTAAAAATTTTATGTATTTGGCTATGACAAGGACGACATAGCATGGCAATATCGCCACTCATCTCAGTGCGGCTAAAGCGGCGCTGCGTACGGGCCTTGTTGTGCCGTGAGCGCGGAATAAGATGATGGCGAGTCAAAGGTAGATTTGTGCGGCCACAGAGCTGACAGCTCTCTTCTACTGTCTCCTCCTTTTGCTCACTGTTAGTCTTTGACATAGCTAGTCTCCTTTTCTTCTTCTCTCACTCTACTTTCTATTATAAAATAAAATTTGGGCATTTAAGTGTACACTTGTACGTTAGGCGCATGGTTCAGTAGTCAATAGCGACAGCTGCTAATACTGCGCATTTGCGCTGACTGGATAAAGATTACTCAGACTGATTGCTGATTATAGCCGACTGATATTATTATAAAAATTAGGGATTGAAGGATAAAAGATGAAGCTATTTCCAAAAAATTTCGAGATATTAAATCGCAAAGCCAAACAGTACATTATGCCGATACTGACGCCGCATCTATTGAAGCTACGTATCAATACCTACGCGCCTTATGTAGGTGCGGGTATCAAGCTTGAGCACTTAGATACCGATCAAGGATTATGCGTTGTCAGTATGGGGCTGACGGCTTTGAATAAAAACATCGTTGGCACACAGTTTGGTGGTAGTTTGTACGCTATGACCGACCCTTTTTATATGCTGTTATTGATGCAGCAATTAGGGAGTAATTATGTGGTGTGGGATAAAAGCTCACACATTGAGTTTGTCGCGCCAGCTACTAGTAAAGTAACGGCACGGATAAAAGTCTCTAGCAGTGAGGCGACGGCTATTCGCAAACTCGCTGAGAGTGGCGAGCCAGTATTTCGCGACTATCGTACTGAAATCGTCGATAACAACCAAAAAGTCGTCGCCATCGTCACCAAAACCGTCTATATTCGCTTGCGTAAGCACAGCAGATCTAAGAGTCAAGCCAGTCGTCTAGATTTACCAGATAAGCCAAGCGACAAAGTAAGTAACAATGTAAGTGGTGAAGCAAGCAGCGAAGTAAGCTTTGGAGAAAATAATTAAAGTTGTGCTTTATCAATACAAAAACCCCAATCTAGCTTGCGCATAGATTGGGGTTTTGTCTTTTTTGGTACGCCTACTTATTTATATAATAAACCTATGAATAAGGGCTTGTCACTATCGCTAGTAATGATTACTGATAAGTAATTCATAACTATCAATAGTTAGGCTCAACATTGAGCGCGACTGCTGGCTTAGATACCAGGTGCAGTCTCAACCGCATCAGGGACGCCAGCATCAGTCTTCTTTTGAGCGCCAGCTTTTGTTGGACGTGCGCCAAGCTTCTCGCGGATACGTGCTGATTTACCAGAACGCTCACGTAAGTAGTATAGTTTCGCACGGCGAACGGCACCGCGGCGCTTCACTTCAATGCTATCGATGATTGGAGAATGCAGTTGGAAAGCACGCTCAACACCAACACCGCTTGAGATTTTACGGACGGTAAACGCAGAGTTTAGACCACGGTTACGCTTAGCGATAACGACGCCTTCAAAGGCCTGTAGACGCTCACGCTCGCCTTCACGTACTTTTACTTGTACGACGACAGTATCGCCAGCGCTAAAGTCAGGGCGTTCTACTAGTTGAGCATTTTCAACGCTTTGAACTAATGGATGTTTGTTGCTCATGAGAGTTGTCTCCTCACATTAGATAATAGAGGCTAAGCGCATATTACCTGTTTGTAATAATTAATTGTCTCTGTCTACTCTTTAAATTGATAGTAGGTAGATACAAGGTAAGTGGGGTTGGGTAAACGGCCATTACACTATAGCCGGTTCATTATTGCGCAAAATTCTTTTTAACAGTTTAGCTATACTGACGACATAAGTAAGCATCTGACTATTATGGACGCTACCTTGACTGCTCTTTTAGCCAGCGGGCTTGCTCAGCTGTTGGACTAAAAGCTTGCCATAAATCTGGCCGTCTTGCCTTGGTACGCTCGACTTGCTGACAAAAGCGCCACTTAGCAATATTGGCATGATGGCCTGAAAGCAATACTTCCGGAACCGCCATACCAGCAAACTCATGCGGCTTAGTATAATGAGGACAATCAAGCAAGCCATCGACAAACGAGTCTTGCACTGCAGATTTGTCATCACCCATAACGTTAGGTAAACGACGTATCACACTGTCCATCAGCACCATAGCTGGGAGTTCACCGCCAGTTAAGACGTAATCACCAAGCGATATTTCTAGATCGACGTATTGTGTCAACAAGCGCTCATCGATGCCTTCATAACGACCACATAATAAAATCATGCCATCATAATCAGCCATCTCAAGTACGCTATCTTCACTAAGCGTCCGCCCTTGCGGTGACAGGTAAACCACCGGACAGTGTTTGCTGTCAGTACGGCAACCGTGCAGGCGAGCTTGCTCTTTAGCATCGTCAATCGCTTGCGACAGTGGCTGAGCCATCATCACCATACCAGGACCACCACCATAGGGACGTTCATCAATACGGCGGTAATTGTCAGTGGTATAATCGCGTGGATTAATGCACTCAATCATAACTTGCTGCTGAGTCACCGCGCGTCCAGTGATACCAAAATCACGAATCGCAGCAAACATCTCAGGAAAGATAGTTATGACAGCAAAATACATCAGCAATCACTAATCACAGATCAATAGTCACTTGGCCAAGCAGCGACAACGGTTTTAGCCGTTATATCTACTTCAAGCACAGTCTGTTTGTGCCAAGGTATCAGACGCTCTTCATCATCTAAGCTGTCTGAAGTAGCCGCGACACGCATAATGTCATGGGCACCGGTTTCAAACATCTCAGTAATATCGCCTAAATACTCATCTTGCTCATTGAAGACTCGCACCCCGATCAAATCGGACCAATAGTACTCATCTTCGCCAGTCTCAGGCAAGACATCTTGCTCCACCCAAAGGGTTACCCCATTCATGGTTTCTGCAACATTACGATCAGGAACTTGCTCAAACTGAGCGACAATACCCGATCCTTGCTCTCGCCAAGCTTTGACAGTCAAAGGCTTCATACCCATAGCGGTCTTCATATACCAAGGCTGCATATCAAATATAGACGTTCGATCATCGGTATCGCTAAACACCCAAAGCCAGCCTTTTATACCGTAAGGCTTTTTGAGCTGACCTATTTTCATAAGGTTATTAGCAGGTGCTGATGACATAACGACTCTAAATGTAATAAATCAGTGTAAGGTAAAGAAGATAACGATATGCTATGGAGCGCTAAGTTTGTAAGTCAGTATCTCTAAAACCAGACCCTAAAATAGCTGATGAGCTATTTAAAGATCATCACTTAAAACTTAAGCAGTCGCTTCGCTTTCAGCAGCCTTGTTGTAAGACTTTGCTAATGAAGCAACGCGATCTGAAGGCTGTGCGCCTTTTGCGACCCACGCATTGTACGCTTCCATGTTTAAGCGTACTGCTTCTTCTGACTCTTTAGCCAAAGGGTTAAAAAAGCCAATGTTTTCGATGTAGCGACCATCACGCGCGCGGCGTTGATCAGCAACTACGACTTGATAAAATGGGCGTTTTTTGGCACCGCCCCGTGCTAAACGAATAACAACCATCTGATTTCTCTCTTTCGCAGGTATACCAAAAAGGGCACAATTATATCATAGTCTATTATTTTTGAAAACATAAACTGTGTTTATTTAGTTGTTTGATAACAATCACTTAGATGAGCGGTTTTTGCTGTACATTTAACTCAGCCCATAGCGCATTTTATGCGATTGCACTATACTCATCTCAGCACTCTTTTATCTTATATTGGTAATTATTCTCTACCTCTTTTGGAGCACTCTTCTGCTATGAGTACCGCGAACACTCCGACACGACGCTCTAGTAGTTGGTCGAACAGCTGGCTGACCACTTTTATGATTACTTTTATGGTCGTTATCAGCGTCAGCTTATCCATTTGGTTTTTTTGGCGCAGTCTTTATTTGCCTGAGCTAAAGACCCACGCTCGCTATTTGACCAGTGAGTTACGACTGATGAATAGTGCCAAACAGGATTGGCAAAATAACCCTGAAGTGCAGCGCTGGGTCTATGAGCATTCACATGTGGTCACAGTAGAAAACCCTAGCGACTTTCCACAAGTTGAGAAAAAGCGATTTGTCGGATTTTTTACCGATGTATTACAACGTGAAATCGGTGCGCAGCTGGGTCGTCCAGTACAGGTTTATTTTAAGTTTAAGCCAACGCCGCAATTATGGGTGCAAGATAGCCGCGACACGAGTTTTTGGATACGTGAGCCGGTTATCTACTACTCCCAATACAGTCCGACACTGTTAGGGTTTTTCTTACTCGGCATTCCTATTTTGACGCTACTGACCATTATCTTGATAGCGCGGCAATTGAATCGACCCTTGCGCCATTTGCAGCGAGCCGCGACCAACTATATTCGTCTGGGTCATGCCACTACCCTGCCGACACAAGTAGGGCCTACTGAGATTCGGCAAGTCAATCTGGCTTTTAACCGCTTGTTCACTACGCTTAATCAAGCGCAAAAAGAGCGCACGATTATGCTCGCAGGTATCTCGCATGACTTGCGCACGCCGCTGACCCGTATGCGCCTTACTGCTGAGATGCTGCCGGATGATTTTTTTCGAGAAGGCTTGATTTATGATGTAGAAGATATGGACGCGATTTTGGAGCAGTTTATCTCGTTTATGAAAGATGGCTCTGATGAACCGGTGCGTTTGACTGACTTGGATACGATATTTAACGAGATTATTGTGCAGTTTGCGCCTATGGAGTTCGTTTATGAGTCTCAACTAGATAAGCAAGTACCCGTACGTCCTTTATCTATCAAACGGATGATTATTAATCTAGTCAATAACGCCAATCGTTATGGAAAGACGCCTATTTTTCTATCAGCGACGGTGGTGCCTACCTTTAAAGAGACGCTAGCGACAACTGAGAGCGATGTTATTAGCGAGAGCGAAGTTATGGGTGAGGCGCAAGAGCAGCTGGTCATTTGTGTGCGTGACTGCGGTGATGGCGTAGCAGAAGATCAGTTAGAGCGTATCATGCAGCCGTTTGAGCGCGGCGAAACCGCTCGTACCACACAAGGTAGTGGTCTAGGTCTGGCTATCGTGAACCGTATTGCTAGATTACATCACGGTACGGTAGAGGCGATTAATCACCCCGAAGGCGGCTTACAAGTCTGTGTCAAAATACCGCTGATTGCTGAAGTTGACCAAGCAGCAGCGACTGATAAAGAGACTGTTAATAAGGAAACTAACCATACAGAAACTATTAATACGGAGACTGCTGATAAAGAGGGGAGCTATGAAAAGGCCGATACTACGGCTACAGATCGCTAAGTGCTACCGGCGACACTATCGGCAACACTATCAGTGATACTATCGAGACATGGCGAATAGAAGATAAAAGCATTTGCTGATTAAAAGGTAAGCCAAAAGCTAATCTGTAGTACCGATAGGGGGCGGGATATGCTCAGAGCTGTTGATAAAGTCTATAGGCTGCACCAGCTCATCTTGCGCTTGTTGTAAGCTCTGGGTAGTACTAGGCTGTTGAAAAAACAAATAGCTCACCAGTACTGCTGCATTGAGTATTATCAAGCCGCCAAACAAGTAAGGCATCCAAGCTCTCCTCTATCTTCGTCCTATTCATAAAGCGCAATAATACTATTTAATTCTGATAAGTCTAGGGCGTGTTGAACATTCGACCATGGCACTGACAGAGACTATATAATAAGCTAAATGTTTAAGCTTAACTCTCAAAGCTGCGCTCGCTCTTTTCTTGGGTGATTTGGTCAGCGGCAATCGTCTGAGTTAGGGGTTTGACAGGCCAAGTCATGATAAAACGAGCGCCGCCAAGCTCTGGGCTTTCATCAACGCTCATGCTGCCATTGAACCAAAAAGCAATGCGCGAGACAATCGACAGCCCTAAACCATAACCGCCTGAAGCTCGGGTACGGCTGTCGTCTAAGCGAGCAAAAGGAATAAAGACCTTTTCGCGATCTTCTTCTGGAATACCCTGCCCATCATCTTCTACGCTGACAAATGCATTGCCCTTTTTCACCCAAGCGCTAATAATGATAGTACCTTCGGCATAACGCAGCGCGTTACCGGCAAGGTTTTGAATCACCCGGTGTAAGTAGCGCCGATCGGCCACGGCCGTCACTTTACTATTAGGAGGATTGCCAACGATTTTGATATCTTTGCCTAGGGCTTCTGTCTCACGGACAATTTGTTCTACCAATTCTTTCAGATTGACTGACTCTAAGTCGAGCTTAGGTGAACCTTCCTCTAGTTTGGCATAAGTCAAAATCTCATCGATTAAACCATTCAAAGCTTCGATATCTTCGTCGATATAGTCGCGCTGCATAAAGCGCGAGTCTTCATCGTCGGTATCGGCCAGCATATCAACCGCAAAGCGAATACGGGCAACAGGTGTGCGCAGTTCGTGCGATACCGCGCGTGTCAGCTCGCGCTGCGATTCAATCAAGCGCTTAATATGAGAGGTCATCGCATTGAAAGTAGCAGAGAGGCGCGCAATCTCATCTTGACCAATCACTTGTACCTGAATGTCGAGATTACCATCGCTGACCTCATTCACCCCCACTTGTATCAGCTGCAATTTGCGCTCAAGTGGGAAGATAAGCGCATAGACGCCTAAGCTGATTAGAAACATACTAATCAGTACCATACTGATAATCAAATTCAGTGGAAACCAGTTAAATAATGGTATTGGCCCCATTAAAACGGCCATATCATTGATCTCAGAGGGAATGACAATCTTGATAGAAGAGTTACCTTGGCTACTATTGCTATCTTGCAGCAAAATAACCACTTCATCACGGCGCAAGCGTGCCAACTGGTCATCATCTAAATCAAAAGTATCTATAGTGTCTAACGTCAAGGGATAAGAAAATTTTTTTTCAAGTTCCGTTAGGCGTGCGCGCTTCTCCGGCAGGGTCGCGTAATAAGACAAATTATCTAATAAGAACACCGCCATAGCGCGTACTTGTTGCTCAGTGACCTGCGAGACACGCACGGTCAATACTTTATCATCAGGTAAACGGTGGTAGACATCAGCATAGGCCGGTTGGCTGACATAACGAACTACCGTTTCGCCACTTTCGAAACGGCGTCGTTCACTAGCACTAAAATCTATATTTTCGATTGGCACGATACGAAACGTTGAGCCGAATAAACTACTAGCATCAGATAGCCAGTACTCGCGCTGGGTTTCCGACTCCTGATGCGCAAGACCCTCACTTACCAAGTAAAAAGCGCCAGTCGCCATATTCTCGCGATAGGTTTGCATACGCTCTTGATTGATAGTATCCATCAATAACTGCGCAAAAAGAGCAACACACAAGCAGACTATCAAGAGCCCAGCGTATATACGAACAAAGATACTGTGTCTTAAAGATGAGACTAATGACATAATTGCCGTAACCAAAGCATGAAATGATTTATTAGTAAATTGCTGCTGCTATTCTATAGCAACGCTCGTAAATATGTTAGAGTTTGCTGCATTAAAAACTTGATTAAGATCTTTATTCAAAAAATAAAAAAACCAGCACAGCGCTGGTTTCTTTACAAATAATCCCTATAGCCCTAGTTGCCTTCTTTGACGAACAAATAGCCTTTACTACGGACAGTCTTAATACGTTTTGGGTTTTCTGGATCGTCACCAATTTTAGGACGGATACGCGAGATACGTACGTCAATAGAGCGATCTTGACCATCATACTCAATACCGCGCAGGCGCTCAAAGATATCTTCACGAGATAAGATGCGGCCAGCATTAGATGCTAACAACCAAAGCAGGTCATATTCAGCGCTAGTGAAGTCAACCAATTCTTCGCCTAGATTCACTGAACGGCCACCATTATCGATGACTAGCTCACCAAACTCTAAACGCTGCGGTACATCTTCTGATGGGGCGTTTTCTGAGCGGCGCAATAACGCACGAATACGAGCTAATAGTACGCGCGGCTGGGCGGGCTTGGCAACATAATCATCCGCGCCCATCTCAAGACCTAGTACTTGATCCATATCTTCAGTACGAGCGGTCAACATCAAAATTGGATTTTGATAATGCGGGCGCACTTCACGGCAGACCGTCAAACCATCACTACCTGGCAGCATGACATCGAGCACTACCATGTCAGGCTGTTCATTGACAATACGGCGAATAGCACGATTGCCATCTGTCTCGATAGCGACTTCTAAGCCGTTTTTAACCAAATAATCTTGGGTTAACATAGCCAGACGCTCATCATCTTCAACAATCAAAATTCGCGGGGTGTTGTCATCTTCAGGGGTTGTCATCGTTATATCCTCTAATACATCTAAATTAAAAACAGAAAATTTGCAGCGAGAATGAATATTAAGAGAGCAGTAGTCTTAACAATGCTTCTACTTATCCTAAATACTTTTATATATTTTGTTTATAGGTGCAGCTCAGTCATAGCAAGCTAGTATACTACTAAACTTATAGCTTACCCTACTATAGCCTATTATCGTTAACAAAACCTATAAACAAGCCCGTCTAAAATCTTAGTTTTCGTCCGAAAGTAGGTAAATATAAAGCTTTCAAACAACATGGATACCAGTAGGCGTCATCTATTTATGAAAATTATAAATGAGTAGTTACGCTCGATACCTAGGGATAACTAATATAAATGCCGGATAGTGACAAACAAGGCCCGCTACTCTTTTATTATGTTAACAATATAACGAAATTCCTGCCTGACTACTAGGGTCTATAACCAAAAAAAACAGCCCAAATTGGACTGTTTCTAGTGAAACCTTGAACCTGACTTAAACGCTGATTAAGCGCATAAAACAGATTATGAGCGGTTTTGATACTTACGAATCGTTTGTAGCTGAGCGACTGATTCTGCTAATGAAGCAAGCGCGGCATTAGTCTGTACGGTATCTGTTTGGTTGACTAGTAACTGTTCAGCCTCCCGGCGCGCTTCGATGATTTTACTTTCATCAAGATTATGCGCACGCATAGCCGTATCGGCTAATACCGTAACCATCTTCGGCTGTACTTCAAGTACGCCGCCAGACACGTAGATGACTTCCTCTTGACCATCTGGCGTTTGTACTCGCATTGAGCCAGGCTTTAGCAAGGTAATCAATGGCGTGTGACCTGGTAGAACACCAATCTCGCCTTCGCTACCA
The DNA here is from genome assembly GCF_022129275.1 of Psychrobacter sp. Ps3. NCBI lineage: Bacteria > Pseudomonadati > Pseudomonadota > Gammaproteobacteria > Moraxellales > Moraxellaceae > Psychrobacter > Psychrobacter sp. Ps3. The sequence continues at coordinate 53,538 of NZ_JADQAL010000003.1, read as the reverse complement.
GTGGCAATCAGCATACTGATCTCGCCTGAATATAGCTCTTCACGGGCGCTTACGACGCGGCATTGTAACGTTGCCATACCTAAATCCTTATTATGAAAAAGTCTTAAAAACAGCGGGCTTGCTATCGAGCCGACTAGCGAATGAACGTGATAAACACCCTTTATTCGCCAGACGACTCTTTAGCGATTTATGCTGCTGTAGATTTCATTTTTTCGGCCTTAGCGACAACTTCGTCGATACCGCCAGCCATATAGAATGCTTGTTCTGGTAGATCATCATATTCGCCTGCGATGATTGCTTTGAAGCTAGCAATAGTATCGCGTAGTGACACATATTTACCAGGCGCGCCGGTGAATACTTCGGCGACGTGGAATGGCTGTGATAAGAAACGCTGAATCTTACGTGCACGATAAACGACCAGTTTATCTTCTTCTGACAGCTCATCCATACCTAGGATGGCGATGATGTCTTTGAGCTCTTTATAGCGCTGCAATACTTCCTGTACACCGCGAGCAACGTTATAGTGCTCTTCACCGATAACTTGTGGATCTAGCTGACGTGAGGTTGAATCTAGTGGATCAACCGCAGGATAGATACCTTGTGATGCGATATCACGGCTTAGTACAACAGTCGCATCCAAGTGAGCAAACGTCGTTGCTGGCGATGGATCCGTCAAGTCATCGGCTGGTACATAAACGGCTTGAACTGAAGTAATAGAACCTGACTGAGTTGAGGTAATACGCTCTTGTAGTAAGCCCATCTCTTCAGCGAGTGTTGGCTGATAACCAACTGCTGATGGCATACGGCCTAACAGTGCTGATACTTCAGTACCTGCTAGTGTATAACGATAGATGTTATCAACAAACAAGAGTACGTCACGACCTTTGCCAGTGGCAGGATCTTTAGTATCACGGAAGTACTCAGCCATAGTTAGACCAGATAGTGCAACACGCAAACGGTTACCCGGTGGCTCATTCATCTGACCGTATACCATCGCAACTTTAGATTTGCTAAAGTCTTCAGTGTTGACAACGCCCGCTTCTTGCATTTCGTGATAGAAGTCGTTACCTTCACGAGTACGCTCACCAACACCAGCAAACACCGATAGACCTTCATGCTTTAGCGCGATGTTGTTGATCAGCTCCATCATGTTAACGGTTTTACCAACACCGGCACCACCGAACAGACCAACTTTACCACCTTTTGCAAACGGGCAAAGTAGATCGATAACTTTAATACCAGTCTCTAGCAGCTCAGTGCTGTTTGACTGCTCAGCATAGCTTGGTGCATCACGGTGGATAGACCACTTTTCTTCAGCTTGTACGGGACCTTCTTCATCGATAGGACGACCAAGAACATCCATGATACGGCCAAGCGTACCTGTACCAACTGGTACAGAAATAGCTGCACCGGTATTAGTCACTGGTAGGTTACGCTTTAGACCTTCAGTTGAGCCCATAGCAATCGTACGCACGATGCCATCACCTAACTGTTGCTGTACTTCTAGAGTGGTTTCGGTGCCATCAACTTGCAGGGCATCAAAAATCTGAGGAACTTCGTTACGGTTGAACTCGACGTCAAGAACCGCGCCAATAATCTGTACAATACGACCGCTACTCATTGCGTTCTCCTTGAACTTCTATATATGGTTGTAGTCAATTATGAAACAGCAGCAGCACCGCCAACGATTTCCGAGATTTCTCGGGTAATCGCCGCTTGACGCAGCTTGTTATAAACCAACTGTAAATCGTTAATTAGGTCACCAGCGTTATCAGTTGCCGCTTTCATAGCAACCATACGTGACGACTGTTCAGAGGCAATATTTTCCATGACCGCTTGATAAACGATCGATTCAATATAGCGTCCAAGTAATTCATCAATCAAAGTTTTGACATCAGGCTCGTAGATATAATCCCAACTAAGCTCAGTCTGCATACCGCTAGAATCACTATCAAATGACCCTTCAGGCAAAGGCACTAACTGGTTAACCGTTGGCTTTTGCGTCATGGCATTAACGAATTTGTTATAGACCACATAAATGCGATCAAGCTTGCCGTTAGCATAATCATCAAGCATCGCTTGTACGGGTGAATTTACCTGCTCGAAAGTCGGCTTATCGCCATAATCCGTCACCGCAGAGGTCACTTTTCCGCCAAAATTCTTGAAGAAGCTGACACCTTTGGCACCGATAACCGCAAATTCGGCTTGTACAGACTGATTTTGATAGTCTTGAATACTTGTGGATAAAGCTTTGAACAAATTAATGTTCAAGCCACCCGCTAGGCCACGATCCGAAGTGATAACAATATAGCCCACTTTATCAACCGGACGCGCTACCATATAAGGGTGTTTATAATCTGATGAGGCATGTACCAAATGCGAGATAACCCGGCGCATACTATCAGCATACGGGCGACCCACTTCCATGCGCTCTTGGGCACGGCGCATCTTACTCGCTGCAACCATTTGCATAGCGCGAGTAATCTTCTGGGTACTTTTAATACTGGTGACTTTGGCACGTATCTCTTTTAAGCTTGCCATAATGATTCCAATATAAGAGGGTTAAAAAGCAGTGGCGCATGCCGCATATGATAGAGAATTAACACTTAAAAATAAGGGTTATATGCGAGCATAACGCAATCTAATACCGATAAGGGTTAAAGCAGTGGCGCAACTATCTACTCAGACAACGCGCCACTTGGTATACGATAAGCTAAAACCAAATCGGCTTAACCCATTAAATTAATAACTGTGATTTTGTTTAAAAGTCTCAACAGCTGACTTCAAACGAGAAGCAATATCATCATTGTAATTTGCAGTCTCATTAATCTCGTTCATAAGCTCGCTCTGTTCGTCATGCATATAACGTAAGTAGCTTTCTTCAAAAGAACCGATTTTCTCTACCGGTACATCAGATAAGAAGCCTTCGTTTGAGGCATAAATAACTGCGGCCTGTTCAGCGATAGACATCGGCTGATATTGCTTTTGCTTCATCAGCTCTGTAACACGCTCACCATGGTCAAGCTGTTCACGAGTCGCATCATCAAGGTCAGATGCAAACTGAGCAAAGGCAGCCAATTCACGGTACTGTGCTAGTGCAGTACGGATACCACCTGAGAGCTTTTTGATGATCTTAGTCTGAGCAGAACCACCAACACGCGATACCGAGATACCAGCGTTGACTGCAGGACGGATACCTGAGTTAAATAGGCTTGATTCTAAGAAGATCTGACCATCAGTGATTGAAATCACGTTAGTCGGTACGAATGCAGATACGTCACCGGCTTGTGTTTCGATAATAGGTAGTGCGGTTAATGAACCCGTTTTACCTTTGACTTCACCGTTTGTGAAGTTCTCTACATAGTCCGCGTTGACGCGTGATGCACGCTCAAGTAGACGTGAATGTAGATAGAATACGTCACCAGGATACGCTTCACGGCCTGGCGGACGACGTAGTAGTAGTGAGATTTGACGATAAGCGACGGCTTGCTTTGATAAGTCATCAAATACAATCAGCGCATCTTCGCCGCGGTCACGGAAGTACTCGCCCATTGTACAGCCTGAGTACGGTGCGATGTACTGTAGCGCTGCCGGCTCAGAAGCAGAAGCAACAACAACAGTGGTATATTCTAGAGCGCCGGTTTGCTCAAGCTTACGTACGACGTTAGCGATAGTAGAGCGTTTTTGACCGATAGCCACGTAGACACACTTAATGCCAGAAGATTTCTGTGCGATGATCGCATCGATAGCCATAGCGGTTTTACCCGTCTGACGGTCACCAATGATAAGCTCACGCTGGCCACGACCGATTGGAATCATGGTATCAACGGCTTTATAACCGGTCATAACAGGCTGGTCTACTGATTGACGGTCGATAACGCCTGGAGCGATCTTTTCGACTTTATCTGTCATTTTGGCATCGATAGGACCTTTGCCGTCAATAGGGTTGCCTAAAGCATCAACAACACGGCCTAATAATTCAGGACCTACTGGTACTTCAAGAATGCGACCCGTGCAATAAGCTTTTTGGCCTTCTTGCAATTGCAGATAGTCACCGAGTACGACTGCGCCAACAGAATCACGCTCTAAGTTAAGCGCCATTCCGTAGATTTCGCCTTCAAACTCAATCATTTCGCCGTACATGGCATCTTCAAGACCATGAATTTGCACAATACCGTCAGATACTTTGACAATCGTGCCTTCATTCTTTGCAGTTGCACCTGCATCAAGGTCTTGAATACGCTGCTTAATCAGATTACTGATTTCCGCTGGATTCAGTTGTTGCATTGCCTTGTTTCCTTTAATTTATGATAACCCGCCCACTGACTTGAATGCTCTTACTATCACGTAGCCGCTACTCCTTACTAACATAGTAGCGCTACGCTTATACTGGCATTAGGCAGTTAGCTGTGTTTTTAACTGTTGTAACTTGCCGCGCATCGAATCATCAATGATTTTGTCACCGACTTTTATGGTAGCGCCTGCCAATAGACTAGGATCAACCGTTTCGTGAATCACCACAGTCGCATTGAGCGATGCAGCTAGGCGCGTTTGAATCGTTTCGCGCTGCGCGGCAGTCAATGGATAAGCGGTCGTGACATAAGCATCAAGCTGTTTCAAGCTACTCGCTTTATGGCTACGATAGTGCTGATAAACTTCAGGAAGTAGGGCTAGACGCTCTTGCTGCGCCAATTGCTCTACGAAGTTGTTTAGCGCTGGTGACACTTTAGGATAGCTAATACTATTACCATAGCGAGAGCCTTTGCTCTCGACTAGTAGTTGCTTAAAAGCAGAATCGTCATCACCAGCCACTTGTGAGTCATAAAGATCAACCAAAGCAGCTGACTTATGCTCAGCCGTGATGGCTGGGTTTTCTAGCCAATTACGAAACGCTTTGTCATTGACAACGTTGCTTGCGACAAACAAGAAATCTTCCCACTCGTTTACGGCCCCGTTCTCATTGGCATAGTCAAACGCGGCTCTTGCGTAGGGTCGTGCTAAGGTTGATAAATCAGCCATTATATCCTCACAGTTACAGCTTCGCCGCCAGTTGGTCTAACATGCTAGCATGTTTTTGCTCATCGACTCTATCTTGCAAAATCTTTTCTGCACCAAGGACAGAAAGCTCTGCAACTTGCGTGCGCAGTGACTCGCGCGCTTGATTGATCTCTTGATCAATTGACGCTTGAGCTTGCTGACGAATACGCTCACCTTCGGCTTGCGCTTGTGATTTTGCATCTTCGACCAGTTGATTAGCGCTCTTATTCGCCTGCTCAATTAAGGCTGCAGCTTTAGTCTTAGCCAGTTCAAGCTCTTGCTGGACATCTTGCTCTGCCGTAGCCAAGTCAGCTTTTGCTTTTTCAGCGGCATTTAGACCATCAGCGATTTTACGCTGACGCTCATTGATTGCGCCGATAAGTGGTGGCCACACGAATTTCATGCAAAAAACCACAAATATTGCAAAAGCAATGGCTTGACCGACGATGGTAAAATTGATGTTCACGTGATCACCTCTTTGTTAATGAAAAATCAGTTTCATTGATCCTGTCTGACCGTCCGACTCTGTATAACTTATAGGTTGTAACCTCAAAAAAGATAGACAACTTAAGACGGTCAAACATTTACAACTGAGCTTTCTGATTAACCTGCTAGAGGGTTAGCGAACAACAATAGCATAGCGATACCGACACCGATCATTGGGATCGCATCAAGTAGACCTGCTACGATGAACATACGGGTTTGCAATTGTGAACCAAGCTCTGGCTGACGGGCAACGCCTTCCAAGAATTTGCCACCTAAGATCGCAAAACCAATACCTGTGCCAAGTGCGCCTAAACCGATAAGTAGCGCTACTGCGATAACTGTGTAACCACCTAATACTGGATCCATTGATGTATCCTCATTTACCTATTGAATGTCTAATTAATGTTCAGTTGATGATGCTAGTGACAAATAAACTATCGTCAGCATCATGAATACGAACGCTTGAAGGGTAATAATTAAGATGTGGAAGATAGCCCACGGTACTGACAACGCCCATTGAATCCAAAAAGGCATTAGCGCGATCAGAATGAAAATCAACTCGCCGGCGTACATGTTACCAAATAGTCGTAACCCTAAAGAGATAGGTTTCGCTATCAGCGTTACAAACTCTAAGATAAAGTTTACCGGGATTAAAATAATTTGTAAGACAGGGTTTTTTGCGCTAAACGGATGCAGCGTCAGCTCTCCGACAAAGCCACCAACCCCTTTTTCTTTAATACTATAAAAAATAATCAACGCAAAGACAGCAAACGACATGCCAAGGGTGATATTAGGATCGGTTGTTGGAACGATTTTGAAGAAGACATGATGGGGATCATGACCCATAGCAGCACCGATTTGACCGGCAAGCGCTGGAATAAAGTCGACCGGCAGCAAATCCATCAAGTTCATCAAAAAGATCCAGACGAAGATAGTTAGTGCTAAAGGTGCAATCAGCTTTGAGGTGCCGCTATATGAATCGCGAACGTTATTATCAACGAATTCAACGATCATCTCGACAGCGGCTTGCGTTTTGCTAGGTACTCCTGAGGTTACCTTTCTGGCAACCATCCAAAAGATAGCACAAAATACTATGCCCAAACCTATTGACCACAACATAGAATCAAGGTGGATAGCGTTAAAGCCCATAGCAGTTGCTTCTTCAGCAGTGTAGGCAACTTTCCAACCTTCGCCCGGCAAATAGCCGTACGTCCAGTTTGTTAAGTGGTGAGAGATATATTCTGTTGTTGTTTGTTCGCCTGCCATAGTGTCAGCTTCTCATTAATCAACGATTTACTCAGCTACCAAAACATGGCTGTCATCTGATACGTGAGTGATTAGGATTACTCTTTACTGCGCTCATCTACCGTAAATTGCATTAATACGATAGCGCGCAAATACACGCTTAACAATAAGCGCTCCCATACTCAAATACAGCCATCCCAATCTAACCTGTGCGATTAGCACGAATGCTTTTTGTTAGCTTTGCATAAATTTTAGCTACCAAAAAAGGGCCTAAAAGTAATCACTACTAGCCCTTTATATATATACGCATATAAACTTTTTATATGCTAATTTGCCTATCCATTTGGCAAGCGTATTGCTCAAAAAATTATGCTTAAGCAAAACAATTAGCTGTGTATATTAATGCAACGTTGTATTCGTGTAAAGTCAATTATTGGTTTTTTATCAACTGTAACGCTAAGGTAGAAGGTGACATCCTCGCCCATATGGCTTCAAGTCGATAATTAAATTGTAAGATATTATGTTAATGGGTTGCCTTTAGCCCAAATTAGGCGTAAAGCGATTATAAAAAATCAAGAGCTATTCGTTTGTCGCTATAAGAAAATAGCTTACTTTCAAGAGGTTATTTTATTCGGCCAAGCATTAAGACATGGCTGATTTTCATCATGATAAAACCTGCAAATAAAGACAATACAGATAAAGGCTTCATCATGATAAAAATAAATGCAAAGCCAAAGACAGTCAGTAGCCATTTGAGCGCTTGACCGCGAAAAAATTGCTTAACGATATGATCGCGCGCACGATAGCCACTATGACTAAACGTAAAAGTGGCAAACACCATTTGCGTGACAAAACTAAGTGCCCCGCCGATAGCCGCACTTTTTGCGACGACTAGCTCGCCACCGAACCAAACGCGATCTATAAGCCAAGCGGCGATGATCACTAGTAGTAGCGCCCAAGTTTGCCGTTTCAGATAGACCTTTATTTGATCTTTTTGACTGCGTTTGGCAGGTTGGGTCATCAGCTATCCTAAAGTGTGAGATAAAGGTCAGTGTCTCACTAATTCAACTCATCAAGCGCGAGTATTATAAGGACTCAAGTTAGCTTTCGCAAGGAAAATACCGCTACTATCAAGTGTTTAGCCGGAGCCCAGCTTGCAGTCTAATCGCAAAAGACTAGTCTATACACTTCGCTATCTGCTGCGCCATCTGACTCCAGCCGGTCACAAAGTCGTCGCTGGCGCTCATATCTTCTAACTGCATAGTGGTTTTAACTGGTTGCAGCTTGGTAATAAGCCCTTTAGCAGGCTTACTTTGCGTCACTAAGCACATGCGTTTATTTGGACGCCGCTCACTCAGCTGGCGTATCTGGCTGGCTTTTGGCGCTAGATGATGATCGGCTGTTAAGCTACCAGCCAGCTGCAAATTCAGACTTGGTTCAAGATACTGATAAGCATCGTGATACGCCCAATAAGCGCTAACGGGTTGGCCACTACGCTTCTGACTAGCCACTGCCCTATCCATTCGCTGCGCAAATTTCTGTGCATTGGCTTGGTAGAGTGTTTTATTCTTTGGATCGGCATGACTATGAATGACGGCCAACGCCCGGGTAATGGCTTTGGCGTTTTCTGGGTCGAGCCAAATATGAGTATCTAAGGTATCGGCTAGTGGCTCACCTGCGACATCGCGCATTGGGTAACGCTTAAAAGCATCGAAGGCGAATAAGGATATGGCATTAGGCGCACTATCTAAAGTTGAAGCCAAGTTGTTCTCTAGTGGCGCGCCAAACCAAACCACAAAGGTGCTGTCTTGAACCGTTTTGATATCTTTTGGGCTAATGCTGCCGTGATGCCCTACTTCACCCGGGTTAAGTAGCTTTTTAGCGGAGGGTGCACCTTTTGTCACCGCTTCACTGAGCAAAAACAAAGGATAATTACTGACGCTTACGGTATCAGCCGCTTGCGCACTCGTGGTAAACAAACCTGCTAATAGTAAACCTGCTAGTAGATTTGTGAGCCAAGACTTCGGGGATAGTATTTTTTTATTCATGGTTTTTATCATGCCACTTTAGCCCATTGTTATTGACAGCTGTCATTAAAGTATCGATTTCTAATTGCATTATGTTATACTATAACAATAAAAAGTGCACGATTATTTTAGGAGCGGTTATGAGCCATTGTTCATTAGCTAGTCATCATCTGCATGATGTTCAGCAGTTCACTGCTAATGAGGTGCATGCGCGTCTAACTGCTGCTATAGAGCAATGCCGCCTTCGCGGTGCGCGATTCACCCCACTGCGTCAACAGATCTATGAGCTGATATTGCAGGCCGAGCGGCCCGTTGGTGCTTATGATTTGATTACCCAGTTGCAGCAAGCTCGTCTGCAAGATAACGACCATGAGCATCGGAATAAAAACGTCGCACCGCCTACGGTTTATCGGAGCTTAGAATTTTTATTAGGTGAGGGTCTGATTCATCAGCTCACCTCAATCAACGCTTATGTGCCTTGCTGTCATCCTCGCGCTGAGCACGCCGCGGCATTCTTGATCTGTGAGCAGTGTCAGCGAGTGCAAGAATGTAGCAGCTTACCGGTGCAAGAGATGATGAGCTTTGCCGAACAAGATGTAGGGTTTTTGGTCAATCATAGCGTCATCGAACTAAGCGGCCGCTGCCAAGCTTGTCAGTAGCTTTTATCATCGCTTTAACTTTTAACTCTTATGATGTTGTGTACATTAAGGGTTTACATCAAGCATAAAGCCACAAAGCCACAAAGCCATTTTTAACCCATAGGTCCGCTATGAGCGCAACCCCCTTACCGACTAAGCAAAATAGTAGTGCTAAGCTGCTAAGCCTAAACAATGTCAGCTACGATATTGATAGACAGCGCTTGCTGTCGCATATCAGCATCGATATCGCGGTTAATGAAACGGTGAGTCTGATCGGACCTAATGGCGCAGGCAAATCGACGTTAGTTAAGCTTATCTTAGGTCTGATAACCGCCAGCGAAGGTACTATAAAAGCGCATCAGCCCCTACAGCTTGGCTATGTGCCGCAGCGTTTTGCGGTGCCGCCTATTTTACCGCTACGAGTCAAAGACTTACTAGCGCAGGCGGATAAACGCCGACTACAGCCAGAGCAGCGGCAGTTTATTTTTGATAAGTTGTCGCTAAATCACCTGCTTTCACGGCAGATGGGTCATTTATCTGGTGGTGAGACGCAGCGCGTGCTACTAGCGCGCGCTTTACTAGATAAGCCGAACTTACTAATCTTAGATGAGCCGATGCAGGGGCTTGATCCTGATACTGAGGTTTGGCTCTATCAGTTCATTGATGAGCTGCCGGAGTTTTTGCGCTGCGCCATGCTTGTCGTATCACATGACCTGCATTGGGTAATGAAAGGTAGCCGGCGCGTTATTTGTCTCAATAAGCATATTTGCTGTGAAGGACAACCGAGCGAGCTTGCTATCACCAGCGAGTTTCAAAAGCTCTTTGGCCATCATTACGAGCAGCCTTATGTGCACCAGCATCACGCTTGTGAGCATCATGCCCCTAGCGATGTAGCGCCTTAAGCGCTCGTCATATGAGTACCCCTTTATCTTGAAACCCTTTTAGCGCCTATTTAACGGATATCAGTTATGACTGCTTGGTTGGCCATTATCGCTCCGGCTTGGATTGCCGGCAGTATTCTTGCGCTGCTCTCAGCGCCATTAGGCTGCCTTGTGTTATGGCGGCGTATGGCTTTTTTTGCCGATGCCTTAGCGCACGGTACGCTCTTGGGCGTGGGGCTTGCGGTGCTTTGGCAGCTACCCATGGGGGCGGGCGTTGGTATCGTCAGCGTGCTGGTAGTGCTCGGCTTAGTGGTCATTGACGATGAGCGTTTGCCAATGGATGCGGTGTTAGCCGTAGTTGCCGTCACTTTATTATGCTTAGGTTTACTGACGCTCACTCAATTAACTAACCAACAAGCCAACGTCTTAGGGTTTTTATTCGGTAATTTATTAGAGCTAGATTGGGCGGACTTGCCAATATTAGCAGCGAGCGTACTAATAGGCCTAGCCTTACTGATATACATTTGGCCAGCGCAAATCAAACTTGCCACTCATGAAGCCTTAGCTCGCATTCAAGGCGTTAATCCGGCTCGCCAGCGCTTGTTTTTTATGGGAATACTGGCAGGGTTTTGTGCGATTGCCTTACAAGCAGTCGGTAGCCTACTGATAAGCGGGCTTTTAGTACTACCTGCATTGAGCGCTAGATTATGGACGACATCGCCGAAGCAGATGGTCATATCTGCCCTCATCATCGCCCAATTCGGAGTGACTTTAGGAGTGTGGGGCAGTGTTTGGATGGATATACAAACCGGTCTGTCGATTGTTTTAGTGCTCGCTATTTTGTTTTTTATTGCGCTCTTATTCTCAAAACTATTCGCTAAATTGAACGTAACTAATCGCCAATAAAAATTAGGCTACGAGCGGCTACTATTAATAAGCGCACTTAGCTTTTATCGACTTTCTTTTACTAAGTAGTTGGTTGCTACCAAAAACTGTGCTATAAACAGGCAGATAGCTAATCGTTAAATGACTGATAGACGACTAGGAAGTATTAAGGTTATCAGAGCGTTTAGGATTATCGTCTACTATGGCCTAAGAGACCTTACTCATGCTGAGCTACCCTACTTACCGAGTTCATGCTCCAGATGGGCAGTTAAATGTTCTGCAAATTACCGATATGCATTTATTATCACCCGCTAGTACAGATAACGCTGAAGACCATAGCGATGAAAAACCCAACTGTCGACATTACTTTGAAGCCAATCTTGCTCAAGCGCTTGCTGAAGATATTCGCTGTGATTTGATACTCGTCACCGGCGACTTAGTCAGTAAGGTTGATAGCGTGACTTACGATCATATTTTTGAGGTACTTCATAGCACGCAGATACCTTTTGCTTGTATTGCAGGTAATCATGATGTCACCGACGAGTCGAGTCACGACCTGCCCTTTGAGCAACGTAAGCTGACCGCTTGTGCTATGGATCCGCGGCTACTGAGCCGGCATGTGATTGAAACAGACGCTTGGCAGCTGTTACTGCTAGACTCATCTATCCCTGGCCAAATTAGAGGTGCGGTGACTGAGGCGGATATGGACTGGCTGTGCGCGCAGCTTGCGACTTGTGATAAGCCGGCCTTATTAGCTGTACATCATCATGTGATGCCGATGTACTCTGAGTGGATAGATGCACACATGATAGAAAACGCCGATTATTTTTGGCAGCGTCTAGCCCCTTATGCGCACTTAAAGGTCATTGTCAGTGGTCATACGCATCAAGAGCAAGTCCGTCATCGTAACGGGGTCACAGTCTACTCGACACCATCGACTTGCTATCAGTTTATGCCTTATGAGGATGACTTTAGCTATGACAAACAAGCACATGCCGGCTATCGCTGGTTGCAATTAGCCAACAATGGCAATCTTGCAAGCTGGGTCAAAAGACTAGATACTTGGTAGCCAGTTTTTAGTGGCATAATGAATAATAGTGACAGTGGACGTTGGTTAGTATAATAATGATAAAGGAAGTTATCATTATTAGGTTAATATTAGCGATTGATAACGTATGGCATCACATTGATGTTAGGTTTATCTATCCTATGATTGGCGTACCCCGTGGTGAAACGTTCTAAAAAGGACAAGTCGCAGGGCGATAGAGAGCTTTTGAAGTCTTGTCTTTTGCAACATCGTTTTGTTGAATTAATTTGGAAAAATAGGATACCCTTATGAGCACTTCAACGACGTCTCCAGCTGAGGTAAAATTTACCCCTTATGTTCCTGCCAAAGACGAAGAATATATGTCTGATGCGCAGCTTGAACATTTTAAAGCAATCTTACTGGACTGGAAAAACCAGCTAATCGGTGAGGCTGACCGTACTAAGACTTATATCCAAGACGAGTCGAGCGCCATGCCAGACATCAACGACAGAGCGACTCAAGAAGAAGAGTTCGCCTTAGCACTGCGTACTCGTGACCGTGAGCGTAAACTGATTCGCAAGATCGATAAGTCGATGGCTGAGATTGAAAATGACGACTATGGCTTTTGTGAGACTTGCGGAGTGGAGATCGGCTTGCGTCGTCTAGAAGCGCGTCCAACCGCGACGCAATGTATCGATTGCAAAACCTTATCGGAGATGAAAGAGCGTCAAAACCAGGGTCAATAATACTCCCTTACTGATATCTATACCTTCTCAAAGCGAGCGCTCTTGATAGAGTCGCTCGCTTTATTTTGCCCGTCATTTGTCTCTACCTGTCATTTGCCTCTAATAGTACGCTACTGAAAATCAATATATTTTATCCGTCAGTTTAGTTATGCTATAGCCCTTCTCTCACTTTGGTAGTGCTTTATTTTGACAACGGTTACTCATCCTTCTTTATCATCAAGGCCTGATACAACAGATCTGCCCATAGGTCGTTTTGCCCCCTCTCCTACTGGTGAGTTACATTTAGGCTCTTTGACGACAGCGCTAGCCAGCTACTGTCATATCAAATCCTTGGGCGGAAAATGGCTACTGCGCATAGAAGATACGGATACTGAGCGCTGTGATCGGCAGTTCACCGAACAGATATTAATAGACCTAGAAACGCTTGGTCTATACTGGGATGGTGATATTATTCATCAATCTGAGCGCATCGACATCTATAACGACTACTTACAGACGGTGCTAGCCCCTTTAACTTATGGCTGCCAATGCTCACGTAAAAGCTTAGCCAGATATTGGGATAATAGAAAAAAGGTTAGTGGTTCATCCCCCAACCAGCAACGTTATCCGCGCTGCTGTATTAATGATGTCTTAGATAAAAAGGAGCATAAGCTACGCTTGCAGCTTCCAGATTATGCCATTGGTTTTATGGATGGTATTCAAGGGATGCAGTGGGATAATCCGCAACAGACTTTGGGCGATATGGTGGTCCGTCGGCAAGATGGCATGATTAATTATATTTTGGCCGCGAGTATCGATGATGGCTTACAAGGTATCACTCACATCATGCGCGGTCTAGATATTTTGCCAATGACTACCGCGCAAATCAGCTTATTACAAATGGCAGGCTTGCCGACTGTTAGCTACTGGTATCATTTGCCCCTGATCTGCCATACCAATGGACAAAAACTCTCTAAACAAAACCTAGCTCAGCCTATCGATACACGTGATCCAAGCGCACTTATCGCGCAAGCTCTCAAATTATTGCAACAACAGCCCGTTGATTTGGACACGCCAGAGCGTATGCTAAAACAAGCTATTGACCAATGGGACAATACCCCACTACAAAACAAACAGCAATTGGCTACTCTTTAAGCGCTAGCTGCTAATAATGACGACATTGGCTCTTTTCGATCTCAGGGCTCTCTTTATATATTTTAAGCAGCAGCGCGACCATCACTAAGCTAATCAGCATCGAGGAGCCGCCATAGCTAAAGAAAGGCATAGTTAGTCCTTTGGTCGGCATTGCCCCCATATTCATCGCGGCATTAATAATCGTCTGAGCAATAAAGATAATACCGATACCAAAAGCGGTATAACTCATGCGCATCTGCCGACGTTTGAGCGCGTTATAACTAATGCGCATAGCGCTACCGATGATCAAGGCTTCGAGCAGCAGTATCAAAGTCACGCCAACAAACCCTAACTCCTCGCCAGTAATTGCCAATAAGAAGTCGGTATGCGCTTCTGGTAAGTGCGAAAGCTTCTGTACGCTCTCACCGTAACCGACTCCGGTAAACTGACCACGGCCAAAGGCGATCAAACTGCGCGCCAGCTGATAATCAGTATCTTGGATATCATCGAAAGGATCTAAGAACGACAAAGCTCGCGTCAATCGATATTGAACCAAAGTTACTGCCAATACCCCAAGTACACTCACCACCGCCCCTAACGCTATAAACTGCTTATAGGGCGCGCCGGCTATATAAAATATCGCAAATACCGTCCCGACGATGACTACTAGTGAGCCAAAGTCTGGCTGCAATAACAGTAAAAAAGTCAGCAGGCCAATCACTAGTGATATACGCAGAAAACCATCCCAACCATTACGCACCTCAAACGAGCGGCGCACCACAAAGTCAGCGACAAAGACAATAACAACTAGCTTGGCAAGCTCAGCCACCTGAAAATTAAAACCTCCTAAACTCAGCCAACGCTTGGAGCCATTAATTGGCGTACCAAATAACGTGATGACTAATAATAGCGCTGTCACCATCAATAAAAAGAACTGCGTACCCGTCTGGTACAACATCTTAAGTGGTACAAACTTATAAGGTAAGAACGCCAAAAATAAGCCAATGCACATATAGAGCAGTTGGTTGTTGAAAAAATAGAGCTCTGTCATCCCACGACTGAGCGCAAAGGGTATAGAAGCAGAAGCAACCATCAGCAAACTTAGCACCATCATGCAGCCCACGCTAGCTATCAAAATAGCGCGAGCTGAAGGTAGGGACAACACGCCATCACTACCGGTTTTGGCATAAGAGCTGGAGTTTGAGCGAGAAAAAAAGGAGAGCGCCATAATATTCAAATATACTAACAAACAAAAAGTACGGCGTTCAGCGAACACCACCATCAAAATCTAAAAAATAACTTATGCCAGTTTTATTATAAACTATAGAATAAATAACCAATAATATCCATCACTTATAAGAGTAAGAGACCATTTAGCTATCGGCAGTATCTGACGTCATGAGCTGCTGTACGAGCTGACTAAAACGCTCACCGCGCTCAGCATAACCACTGAACTGATCGAAGCTGGCACAAGCTGGCGATAACAGTACCGCTTGTACCTGCGATAAGCTACTATCCGTCACTTGCTGAACGCAAGTAAAAGCCTGATCTAACGTCTGGCATTGATGCAATCTGACATCATCGCTAAGCTCAGTATCGCGCAGGTGCTGCTCGATAAGTTTAGCATCTTCACCGATGATGAGGACTTGGCTGACATATTGATTGATAAGCGGCGTCAACTCACCAAACTGCTGGCCTTTTGCTTGACCGCCTAATATTAGTAGCAGCTTACCATCTTTTGGAGCATAAACGGCTCCTAGGCCTTCAACCGCTGCCATAGTTGAGCCGATATTAGTACCCTTTGAGTCATTGAAATAGTCGATATCAGTCACTGAAGCTACAAACTGGCACCGATGATCAAGCCCCGTAAACTGCTGTAATGTGTCGAGCATACTCTCTAAAGGCAGTCCTGCCAGCTCCCCTAAAGCGAGCGCGGCTTGGGCATTGAGTAAGTTATGACGGCCTTTGACCGGTAGTTTATCAGCAGATAATAGACGCTCGGTACCGCGAGCCAAATAAATTTGTCCATCAGGATCAGTGATCAAACCATACTGGCCTTTATCAGGAGCATGAATGCCGACGCTAATACGAGGCAAGTTGTCTGCGACTAAAGGCCGAGTCAGCGCGTCTTCACGGTTGACAACTACTGACTTTGCGCCTTGAAAGATACGGTGCTTGGCCTGATGATAGCCGAGCATATCGCCATGACGGTCTAGATGATCCGGCGACATATTGAGTACAGTCGCTACTTGCGCGCCTAGGTTAGTAACGGTCTCTAACTGAAAGCTTGATAGCTCAAGAACCGCTAGTTCCATCTCTTTATTGGCTAATAGGTTTAACGCCGGCACGCCGATATTGCCGCCGACGCCTACTTGTACACCAGCATCACCTGCCATCTGTCCCACTAAGGTAGTAACGGTGCTTTTGGCATTGGAGCCGGTGATAGCGACTATCGGTGCACTACACGCTTCACAAAACAGCTGAATGTCACTGACGACAGGGATATTCGCTTGCCGTGCTTGCGCTACGGCCTCAGTTGCCAAAGAAATACCAGGACTGATGATAATACGCGCCGCTTGCAGCAATAACTCGCTATCAATCCCGCCAAATTGACGAATCTCAACCGCAGCTGGTAGCTGGTCAGCCAAGACTGGCGTAGAGTTATTATCAGTGACGGCAACTCGGTAGCCTTGCTCGGTAAGATAATGCGCTACTGATAATCCGGACTGCCCTAAGCCGACGACGACTTGTAGGCCACTGCCTTTATGAATCAATGTCGCTGGTGCCGCAGAGATCGACATATACTTTCCTTCTCTTAAACTATGGAGGCGCTCTGAAAACGTTGCTCAGTGATGAGAGCGGTCACGTCATTTTGAACGATAAGTATAAGCATGATAACGGTAACGTCGATATTTCGGTACTGCTTTTTTGCCACTTTGTGCTATTATGCCCATGTTTTTATCGCTACTGGCGAATGGCCATATGCTATGTATTAATAACTAAGGGCTAAACGCTTAGCTTTTTATTAGTTTAGCATGTTGCCACTAGCGGCATACCTTTGCCTCTATTATCATTTTTGTCAAATGAGCGAGCGTTACCGTTTTGGTATCGTGCCAGTGAGCTGACAGTCTCATATATTAAGATTGAGCACCATCATTAAACCTTATTATACTTCTACTCGTTATTGGCTTTTGCTGCTGTGCAAGTGCCATACTGTTTGACAGACGCAGTCTGTTAAGCCACGCCTTAGCTCTCTTGTCAGTGACTATTATTAATAGATAATAGGCCCACGATCAGCGACTTCCTTTTTGTCTTTTATTGTATGCAGCTTACTTATGATATCTTTTGTTGATAACTTACGTGATGAGTGGTTTTCTAATGTTCGCGGCGATATCTTGTCAGGACTTGTCGTCGCCCTCGCTTTGATTCCAGAAGCCATCGCTTTCTCTATTATCGCCGGCGTGGATCCAAAAGTAGGTTTGTACGCCTCCTTTTGTATCGCTGTGGTCATAAGCTTCGTTGGCGGACGTCCAGGGATGATTTCGGCGGCCACCGGTGCGATGGCGTTAGTCATGGTCGATCTCGTCGCCGATCACGGGCTGCAATATCTGCTAGCAGCAACCTTGCTATGCGGCGGTATTCAGGTGGTGATGGGTATCTTAAAGCTTGGCAATCTCATGCGCTTTGTCTCGCGCTCAGTGGTGATAGGCTTTGTCAATGCGCTCGCGATTTTGATCTTCGCCGCCCAGCTCCCTGAGCTTAATCCGATGACGGAGCGGGTCGGTATGACCGTCTATATCATGACGGCAGTAGGCCTTGCGATCATTTATCTGTTTCCGCTCATTCCGAAGATTGGCCGCGTTATCCCTTCACCGCTGATCTGTATCGTCGGTTTAACGGCGGTTGCGATGTATATGAACCTAGACATTCGTAATGTCGGTAGTATGGGCGATCTGCCTGACTCATTGCCGGTATTCTTATTGCCAGATATTCCACTTAACCTTGAGACGTTACTTATCATCGCCCCCTACTCCATCGCTTTGGCTATCGTCGGTCTGCTTGAGTCGATGATGACTGCCACCATCGTTGATGAGCTTACTGATACGCCAAGTGATAAGAATAAAGAGTGCCGCGGTCAAGGTATCGCTAACGTCGTTTCTGGATTTTTTGGTGGTATGGCGGGCTGTGCGATGATCGGTCAATCGATGATCAACGTAAAATCTGGTGGCCGTACTCGTTTATCGACTTTGATAGCGGGCGTGGTGCTACTGATTATGGTGGTATTCCTGAGCGAATGGGTCAGTCAGATTCCGATGGCAGCGCTCGTGGCAGTGATGATTATGGTCTCTATTGGTACCTTTAACTGGCAGTCTATTCGCGAGTTTAAAACGCACCCTATGTCATTTAACATTGTGATGCTAGCGACAGTATTGACGACCGTCATCACTCACAACCTTGCTTATGGTGTTGGAGTTGGCGTACTACTATCCGCCTTAGCCTTTGCCAATAAGATTGGCCAGTTCTTGACTATATATAGCGATTATGACGATAGTAGCAATACGCGCTATTATTATGTGCAAGGGCAAGTGTTTTTTGCCTCGACCACGCAATTTCTGAACAGCTTCGATACCAAAGAGGCTTTAGATACCATTCATATCGATGTCAGCCAAGCGCACTTTTGGGATGTCAGCGCTGTCGATACGCTTGATAAGTTGGTCATGCGCTTGCAACGCGAGGGTATTGATGTCAAAGTAGTTGGACTAAACAATGCAAGTCGTACTTTGATCGATCGCTTCTCCATCCATGATCGCCGCGATATTGGATTGCTTGACTAGATAGCTTGTGTCATTTACTGACGTCATTTAGAAGCTACTTAATGTAGATAACGGGTTGCATTATGAGTAATTTAAAGGCAGATAGTGTCATTGCTTGTCTAGATTGTCCCGATCACGTGCAATCAGTATTGGACGCGAGTATGTGGGCCGCCAATCGCTTGCAAGCACCGATTGGCTTGCTCCACTCTGTGCCAAGCATGCAGCAAAAAACGGCGGTGAACTATTCTGGCTGCCTAAATATCAATGACGAGAGTCACCTGCTAGACCAATTCACTAGCCATGAGCATTTAAGCAACTTTGAGCTCAAGGCGCAAGGCAGACTGCTGCTACATCAAGCTAAGGCGTACTGCGACGAGCATCAATATAAGCGCCCTGTCTACACCTTACATCGCCACGAAAACCTCAGCGACAGTATCGACTACGTGGATGAAAAGTCGCAACTGATTGTCATCGGTCATAACGTGACTTGTAAAGCTACCTTAAGTCAGCTCGTGCGACTGAGTCATTGCCCCATTTTGGTGACTCATGCACCATTTTTGCCCCCTACTACCGCTTTATTTGCATTCGATAATAGCCCAACGTGCCATAAGCTACTCAATTGGTTGTGCAAAACTCCTTTGATCCGTACCTTGACCGTTCATATTGTCATGATCGGCAAAGAGACCTCTGATAACTGCGATGCGTTGCGCGAAGCCTATGCAAGGTTGAAGCAAGCTGGTATCAAGTCTAAAAAGACCTTGCTAGATTGCCGTGATGTCGCTTCAGCTTTAAATTATTACCAAGACCAGAACGATATTGGCTTGTTAATAACAGGCGCTTTTGGCCAATCGCGTCTGCGCGAGATATTACAAGGCAGTGATACCAAAAAACTGCTCGTCAGTACCAAAACACCGTATCTGCTCTTTCCTAAGCTATAATCTGTTATAGCTGACTCTCCTATCTAGCTCGTCTGCTTATTCACATCCTATTATTTATACTCTGGGCACAATCTTCTGTTATACAGCGCTTACTGATTTTATGGGGTAAGCGCTATTTTATCTTCCAAAGACTTAGCTACAGCCCTCTGATACTCGCTATTGCCTGCTCTATATGATGTTTTGGTAACTCAGCTAGGTATCGTCTCCCCGAAGGCTTATAAGTTAGTTATAATAAAGCTCTTTTTAAGCCAGTGCTACATTGATAAATCGCCTGGTCGTATTGTGTAACCCTTTGTTTATAATGCGCTACAGCCGTTTAAGACCCCAAACCTACCTCCCCCTTGAGTGGGTTTGGCACAGTTCTTGAATGACTACTAGTAAGCGCAAAAGAGGAGTAATACAGCGAATACGTCCAGATAGCGTCCTCTTTGTAGCCTCACTCATGTAAGGATAACACTTATGAAGTTAATCACTGCGGTTCTAAAACCATTCAAGCTTGACGATGTACGTGAAGCGCTCTCTGACATCGGTGTCAAAGGTGTGACTGTCACTGAGGTCAAAGGTTTTGGACGTCAAAAAGGACACACTGAGCTGTATCGTGGTGCAGAATATGTGGTGGATTTTTTGCCAAAAGTAAAAGTAGAAGTCGCCGTCATCGATGAGATGGTCGAGCCAGCTATCGAAGCCATCACTCGTATCGCAAGCACTGGCAAGATTGGCGACGGCAAAATATTTGTCACCAGCTTAGAGCAAGTTATTCGTATTCGTACTGGCGAGACCGGTCCTGATGCGATCTAAAGTATAAAGCGGTAGTAGTAAAACCGTACTTGCCCACTACTGGTGCAAGCAACAGTAAAAGCCTTAATTATCGGCACGCCCGATAGCTGCATTGTCAATTCAAGGGGAATTTAAATGGAAAGTCAAATCTTTGAGCTCCAGTATGCGCTCGATACGTTTTATTTTTTGATCTGTGGGGCGCTGGTCATGTGGATGGCCGCCGGCTTCACTATGCTAGAGGCCGGATTGGTCAGATCAAAAAACACGGTCGAAATCTTAACTAAGAATGTCGCGCTATTTGCAACGGCGAGCATCATGTACATGGTATGCGGCTACGCTATTATGTATGGTGGCGATCTGTTCTTGAGCGGAATTGCAGGCGGCGATACCTTAGTAGAAGACGCACTAGCAGCCTCTGCCGAAAATGGCTTTGGTGGCGACTCTGTCTACTCTGCAGCCTCGGACTTTTTCTTTCAAGTTGTCTTTGTAGCAACCTGTATGTCCATCGTTTCAGGTGCCGTTGCTGAACGTATGAAGTTATGGGCTTTCCTATTATTTGCTGTTGTCATGACGGGCTTTATCTATCCATTAGAAGGCAGTTGGACTTGGGGCGGTAACGATGTCTTTGGACTGTTCAATCTAGGCGATATGGGTTTCTCTGATTTTGCAGGCTCTGGTATCGTACACATGGCGGGCGCTGCTGCTGCTCTAGCAGGTGTATTACTACTAGGACCCCGTAAAGGTAAATACGGTCCTAAAGGTGAGATACGTGCGATTCCTGGCGCCAATCTTCCACTAGCCGCACTTGGTACATTGATCCTATGGATGGGCTGGTTTGGCTTTAACGGTGGCTCAGTACTCAAACTTGGTGACATCGCTAGTGCCAACTCTGTTGCCATGGTCTTTTTGAATACCAATGCTGCTGCTGCTGGCGGTGCTGTGGGCGCTTTAATCATCGCACGTATTATCTTTGGCAAAGCCGATCTAACCATGCTACTCAATGGTGCCCTAGCCGGTCTGGTCGCTATTACTGCAGAGCCATCAACACCCTCTGCCCTACAAGCGACACTCTTTGGCGTTGTGGCTGGTGTCATCGTGGTGCTATCTATCTTGGCATTAGACAAAATCAAAATTGACGATCCTGTTGGTGCTATCTCGGTTCATGGTGTGGTCGGTCTATTTGGCTTACTCATTGTGCCAATTACGAACCCAGCATCTACCTTTATCGGTCAGATTGCAGGCGCTGCGACCATCTTTGCTTGGGTATTTGTTGCAAGCTTCATCGTTTGGGTCATCATCAAAGCTGTCATCGGTATCCGTATCTCTGAAGAGGATGAATATGAAGGGGCAGATATTGCAGAATGTGGTATGGAAGCGTACCCAGAATTTGTCAGATAAGATCTAGCAGACAGGTTTAATCCTACTCGATGCGCTGATACTACTTTATGTAGTGTCAGCGTTTATTATTTTATTGAGTAACCTCACCTTACTGACACAATAAAATGTAAAACATAAAAAATCCCGCAGTACCTTTCGGTAGTGCGGGATTTTATCTATTAAGTACAGATCTGATAAAAAACTACTTGATAGACTTATTTCTTTTTCCATGTTTGACTGCGTGAGAATGGCCCGATGTAACCTCTTAGTTTCAAAGAATTACCATTCAAGCTTGCTGTCATGCGATAATCTTTACCTTTTTCTGGATCAGTAATCGTACCACCGCTATATTTACCACCGCCATCAGCTTTTAGACCAGAAATAATAGTCATACCGACGTGCTTTTTGCCTTTAGCTGAGTTGGTATCGATAAGCTTACCAGTCAATACGCCATTTGACTCAGTGATTTTGACTGTGCCTTTAGGCTTGCCGTCATCGTAAGTCTGCCAAGTAGTATTATGCAATGGGTCAGCGGCAAACGCCATGGTCGCCATACTAATACCAGCAGCTGCTAAAGCGGTTTTTGTAAATAATTTCATAGATCGACTCCCTTCAATGATTGTGCAATAAACTGCGTATATTGCGCTTGTCCTTAAAAACCTCTACGACTAGAACTGTCTATATCCAAAGTTGCATATATCTATAGTAAGTAAAAAAGAAGTTCATTCTGTGAGCTATCTTTTCTATCTATCTAGATCGATAATGACGAAAAATCATCTTTATCGAAACAGTACAAGCGCTGTCTGATTACATTATAAGCAAAAAAAACGTTTTGCCTAGTAATTTTTTATAAAGATTTCTTTCTGTAATTCATAACTATATCAAATAGTTACAAAAACGGATTATCAATATTGTCATCTGGCCAGTCATCATTTGATTTTGACACTTCATCCATTTTTGTGTACTGATCAGTTTTCTCAAACTGCGCCAATATCTTAGTAGTAAGCTCGTGTAGCTGCTTTGCTTGTGCAAATCCAGCTTTCGTTAAATACAAATCCAAATCACCGTAGATAATAATCTTATCTTGTTGGTTTTCGATAACCAATTCCCCAATCTGCATACTTTGATGATTATTTGCAAAAGGCTCGATCATAAGCTACTCCAAGTATTAGTAATAATTCGCAATAAAAACCGTTGATAGACTTGTTTATTCAGCGATATTTTAGATTATTATTTTTAGACTCTATAGCGTCTTTATGCTTGTAGCTGCGTCAATAGCCATTCCACTAAAGCTAAGACGAATATCAGCCATAGTGGCTCCTCGCTAGGCGCAGTAGGCGCGTCTATCTTCTCCCCCGCTTTTAGGGGTAAAGCCAAAGCTTGCCGCTTGACCGCGCTATCTAACACCGGTAGCACCTCGACTCCTATCTGCTCGCTAAGCTCATCAAGGCTAATCACCTCGATACGTTCAGACTCATCGTTAGGCGCGTAGTAGACACCGGCTTGGTCGATAGCGGGTATGTAGACCGCCTTAAAAAAATGACTCGGTACGAGCACTTGCCTATTTAGACGCTTGGTCTTTTTATCCGTAAAAGCGACCCCGGTTACGGTATAGACTTCGCCGTATTGCTGCGTCAGATAGCGCGTCGCCGACTCAATGTTGCGCCAAATGTAGCGATTATTGCGCGGCGATTGCGGCGCGATATTAGCCAAACTGAAGCTGTCGTATTGCTGCGAGCGCGTGGCCATATCGGCATTAGGCGCTAGATGCCCTCTATCATAGCCTGAGCCTGAATAATCCTCTAATGACGCTCGAGCAGACTCTGGCAGACGGCTCTCTTCATGGAAGCTGTCTTCACGATCTATCGTTTTGGCTTGATTGAGACGCGCGCGAGTCAGATGTTCTGCAGACCATAACGGCGTACGCGTCACCCCTGAGTACATGACCGCAAAGCCATCCATACATAGTGCTTGGGTGTTGGCGCTAAGCTTATCATTGATAAACTCCGGATAAACCCCGCCATAAAACGACTCATTACACTGGCTTAAGTCATCAGCATAGGCTGGCGCTATCGCAAGTAGCCCTACCGTTATCATCGCTGCTGCGCGGGCTTTTATGCTATGTTTAACACGGCTTAACGCCCTACTATCTACTACTGCAAAACTCATCACGTTATTCTGTACCCTTCGCCGGTGTAATTACTGCTGCTGTCATCACAGATGCGCTATCCTAGCAGGCACTTATTAATAAAGAAAGATAAAGCGCAAACCGTGACAATGGCAATCGTATCCGTTATACTTAGCCGTCTAAAATTGGTGACGTGGGTGAGTGGCTGAAACCGCACGCCTGGAAAGTGTGTATACGTTCATAGCGTATCGAGGGTTCGAATCCCTCCGTCACCGCCATTTGTTCCTATCAAGCACATCTCTTCTGTTTTCTATTCTACCCTTTAAAACCCTTCTAAAACCTTTTAGCCCTAAAGCCGGTTATAAGGGCGCTTAGTCACACTTATTTACGTACGCTTAGTCATGTTTAGGCGGGATAGAGTTAGTTACGCTTAGGCGGTATAGAGTAAGTACCCACCACGTGGGCGACCATATCCTCAGAGCCTTTGGAGTAGAGCGACACTTCGCCTACGATTAGCGCGCGCCCGACTTTTATCAAGCTACACTCGGCGACGATACTCCTATCTGCTGAGGGTCGACGCAAAAAGTTAATCGTCAAGCTAGTGGTCACGGCCAAGGGTACGATACCGATTTCACCCAATATTGCAATATAAATCGCGATATCAGCGATACTCATTAGTACAGGACCAGAGACGGTGCCGCCAGGTCGTAGCTCGTCCGTGCCGACATCGAGCGACAAAGTAGCTTTGCTATCCCCTACTGACTCAATCTTATATTTAGAGTTTGGAGATTCTGATTGTATAAAAGCGATGATCTCTTCTTTGGTTGCTGACATCTCTCTTCCTTGAGATTAACTATTGTGGTGAAGGGTCTTAAGCCATCCTACTGTGCTTAACACTCTCCGCTGTTCGAATATTGATTTATAAAATTCTTTATAGGCCTCTTTTAGATCGACAAGCCAATAAACCTAAGTGCGAAGCCCCACTCTCAGATCGATCTGCCGCTCAGCTTTGATATCATGATGCAGGTATCAATCGGTATACGGATTTATCATCTACTAGCTGTTTAACGGCTTTAGGCGTGTTTTTTGCCTTTCATATCAGATACAGCGTGTGTTGGGTTAAGTTTATTGTAGCCATGATGTCATGAAAATCGTAGTCCTTTATGCTGAACCTATTGCATACCAGTCGTCAGCTAATGCACAAGACTATCTCTCTGTTGCTAACAGACTAGTTGATTTTGATACTAAAATGACTAAAATATGGACGATTTACTTTACTTTTTATACGCTAGAACGGAATAAGCATTCAGTGACAATGTACAATAAGAAACATTATGCTTAAAAAAGTAAAATTATAAACTAAGGAGCAAGGCGTATCGCTACAACTATAACAACTCACGATATGCTAGAAGGGTCAATGAAGAAGACACCTGCAGATACTCTTATCAGATTGGTATACGTGAGCACGATAAATACCAATGAGAGTTCTGTCTTTGAGCATATTCAAAAGCACTCAGAGAATTTTAATAAAAATAACCGTATTATGGGGTTTTTATGCAATGACGATGAGAGCTTCTTGCAATTTTTGGAAGGTAGTAAAAAGAATATCTTCTCTCTTATGCAGCGGATCTTCCAAGACCCCAACCATAAAGACGTCGATGTGGTCCTCATTGAGAAGGTAAGTGGTTATAGCTTCACTGACTGGCGTATGCACAGCCTTAATTTAGGCGATAGTAACTGGGTAAGATTTTCGAATCAAACTCGTATGAGTGGCATCTCCCCCTTTAAGCCAAAGCACTGGCCGCACTGGTTCGTTGAGAGTTTTGTCGACTCTATGAAAAACTTGGACTACTCCGCCCTCGATAAGGAAGCTATTACCTTTGATAGTCTAGGCTATTCTGACGTCGAAAAGAAATTAGTCAGTAATAATGTTTTGTTCTATATCTTTCTTAGCGTGTTGATCAGTGCTGCTACGATCGTTGTCTTGTTGCGATATAACATAATCTCTTAAGCGCTCTTACTTTTATATTAGCTTCTGCTTTTTTGTTACTGCTGACCCTGCCTGACATATTTACAATCTTGTACTTATGCCACTTGCGCTTATACCAGACGGGGTGTTAATTTTTTAAACATTAACCACTCCGCGCCTGCCGTTTAAGCAGTTTTGCCTGCCGCTTTGCTTCCTTCGCACTTCCCTCAATCTCAACGGGCTTCAGGCCCTTTTTCTTTTGTTTGAGATAATTCAGATAAGCTGGAATATGAGTTCTACCTAGATACTTATCCAAATACGGTAAAAACCCCGCGTAATTGCCTTTGAATTTGGCATGATGAAAGTCGTGATAGACTGGCCCTTCATAGACGGGAAATAAATGCGCCGGATTCCATGGAATATCATAGCCGATATGTCCGTCTGCGCCTTCAATTTGCCGTAGTATCACCCATAGATAGACCACGTAAATGTGCGCGCCATTATGCACGCCTGTCAGCTTAAGCATAGGCCAAACCAGGACCAATACTGAGGCCAAGATAATATTGTTGACCACAATACGGCCGATGGAGGGCAACAAAAACTTCTTCATCTCAAAGGGTTTTGGTTGAATCTTGTATTTGCGTAGTGCGATAGGATCACGCCAAGCGATAACCGTCCACGGAATCGCTACGGTTAAAAACGCCGCCATACTAATCGCCAGCGTCGCCATCGGAAACTGCCAAAACCAAGGGTCGTTATAAAACCCTTGCCACTGTGATAACACATCCATATGTCACCTATTGCTTTTGCTATAATATTTGTAAAACTTAGTCTAGTAGAGTAATCAAACTTGTACTCATTATCCAGACATTAACTATTTAATCATCACTATAACGTTAATAATGATAATCTTATAGCTAGCGCGACGAATAACGAATGTCAGACGCAGCTGCTATAAAACTCGTTTATAGTAGCTATTGGCGGTCGATATCGACTGCATATCAACGCAAAACAATAGCAAGGATGAATCATGAAAAATTTAGTAGTAGCAGGACTAGCAGGACTGAGTTTAAGCGCTTGTGTGACCATTAACGCGCCGATGCATGGCATAGGTGACGATAATGATAACGTCGTCACTCAGTACCCTATCGAGACCGCTTTTCTTAACATCTACACCCAGCCGCGTAGCGAAAGACTATACGCCAAAGTCGATGAGCAAACGATCGTCGCTGACATCAACGTCACTCCCAAAGGCGCTACGGTTTTTAATAATAAAAGCGTACAAGCGGCTGATATTGGCACGATCACTAAGCGCTTTGATCAAATCACTAATCAGTCGGTCGCCACCAACTACTTCACGACAAATCCACTAGAGTTTCACGGTTTTACAGACACTAGTGGTAGATACTCGCTATCTAAGCAGACCGCGCCCATTCCCAAGCTGGCAAGCATTGGCGACAGCAGTCAGCTGATCACTGAAAACGTCTATAGTGATAGCAGTATGCGCAAAAAAGTCGGCAGCTATAAACAAAGCTGGTCACTGACGCGCGAGAATAAAACCCAAGCTTGGCTATGTATAGAGACCTCAGAGAACCTACTGCTCAATAATGATGCTAATGGCAGCTCTACAGAGTGCTACAAAATCAACGCACAAGGCGATATCCTAGCGAGTAAAGTCGCGATTAGCCAACCTGTCGGTATCGGTAGTTATCAAGCTATCACCTTTACTAGTCGCTAGCCTATAGCCTATTATAAAATCAGAGCCCACTTAACCGGTGGGTTTTGTTTGCCAATTTTACCCTACTATCACGAGTCAATACTTACTATGCGAAAGCCTTTATTAACGCTAACTCGTATTATTTTAACCGTGGCAGGCGCGGTAATTATTGTTGACTGCGCCGCGCTAATAGCGGTAGGCAAGATCAACTTCGGCACTACTGTCCCCTTGATGATTGGGCTGATATTTGTCGCGCATGGACTGTCGTGGCCACGCATACAAAGATTCATTAAGCGCAGGCCTTTACTTAAACGTGGTTGGTACGCGCTATGGGGGTTATTCAGCGTTTGGTTAGTCAGCTTCGCGGTGTTTATCATCTCGCTACAGCAGCAAATTGAGCTCAGCCGTCAGCCACTACCAGATCTCGCAGCGATTATCGTTTTGGGCTCAGGTACGGTCGATGGCAAACCTACCCCAACACTGGCGAGTCGTTTAGATAGCGCCGCGCCGATTATTATTGCTCAGCCAGCAGCCATCGCTATCACTAGTGGCGGCGTTGGCTTCGGGCGCGATCGTAGCGAGGCTGATATTATGGCCAGCTACTTAAATGAGGCGCACCAGATTGCACTAGATAGTGTATGGCAAGAAGACAAAAGCACCAGCACTGAGGAGAACTTGGCGAACTCAAAAGCACTCCTCGCCGCACAAGGAATCAGTATCAAAGCACCTATTGCTATCGTTACTAGCGATTTTCATACTATACGCTCAGCCGCTATTGCGCGCCATCAAGGCTATACCCAGCCCATTACCGTCGCCAGCCCCACGCCTCTATCTATCCGCTATAACGCTTGGTTTCGCGAGTATTTTGCTTTTGTGAGCGGTTGGCTATTGGGCGAGTATTAGGATATAAAAAATGGATACCTTAAACGTCCTATATTTAGTAGGGGCATTACTGATTTTCGCTAGCATTATGGCGAGCACCTTATCAGCGCGTTTAGGCGTACCTTTGTTGCTGCTATTCTTAATAGTGGGCATGCTCGCAGGTGAAGAAGGTCTGCTAGGTATTGAGTTTTCACAGTACAATATCGCCAACTTCATTGGTCAAGCCGCTTTAGCCTGTATCTTGCTCGATGGCGGCCTGCGCACTTCCTTTCAGTCGTTTCGAGTCGGACTTAAACCTGCTGTCACTCTCGCTACTTGGGGCGTTTTTGCGACCGTGGTGATTTTAGGTTTATTCGTCACTTGGCTCGATCGCAGGCGATCCGATGTTCACTGAGGATCTGCCTATTATTCAAGCGGTGATCATCATGAGCGTGGTCATCGGCCTGTATCGGTTATGCACTTGGTTTATGATGAAGTATCAGCCTTTTGAATATCTATTAGAAGGAAAACCCGTTTATATCGTCGAAAATGGCCGCTTGGTACTAGAGAAAATAAAAGAAGGTAAAATGTCGCACGATGAGTTTTTCTCTGAGATGCGCCGACAAGGCGTTGAGCACTTAGGGCAAGTGCGTATCGGTCTGTTAGAGGTCGATGGCAATTTCAGTCTCGTGCTCTATCCGCTCGATGATATCCGTTATGGTCTGCCGCTATAACCAAAGCGCGCATGATTGCAGATTTTGATGCGGCGACCGATCATATTCATGTGCTGTACTATATTTGGCTCATTGATGAGATGGGTATAAATACTGCGCAAGCCTTAATGCGTGCAGCCAAGCGTGGAGTGAAGAGCCGATTCTGATCATGTCAGTCTGGAGCAAGTAGAGAATTGGCCGCTATATTACCGGATTTGGCATAATATTGTCGCGACGATGGGACCCGTACTATAATGATAATAGGCTATAACGGCCGTTTTTTTAGGATATAAACCACAAATCTGGCTTCCGTGTTAAAGTTCGCCGCTGCCGCTTTTGCCAGGAGCGCTCGCCGTTTATCGGGCTGGGCACGATAAGCATAAGGGGTCATGGTTAATAAATCCGCTAATGCTTGCTCAGACAAGCTCAGCTCAGTGCTGACTTTATGAGTCTCTAATAAATCAAAAAAAGGCGCAAGCTCAGTCAAAAACTTATCTGAATTATGCTCACGTACTTCATCAAATAACGCCTCGCGCACGCTAGCCAAATGGCTGATATCGGGCTTAGCTATCACTACATAGCCGCCCTGCTGCAAGACATCATTAAAAGCTGTGGGCAATATCGGGCTAAAAATACTACTGATACCCATCAAGCTATTATTACTTAGCGGAAGATGGGCGGCGCTTGTGACGATAGGATAAATAGTCGCTTTGCTGTCATCCAGCTTATCAGCCTCTAGCCATAAGCGCTTAGCCGCTTTGCTCGCTTTGGCCACTTCTAACACGGCAGGCTTGCTAATATCGGCGGCGATCAAGCGATCAATGCCCTTGGTTTGCGCAATGGCTTCAGTGTAATACCCCTCGCCGCAGCCAATATCTAACCACGTCACAGACTCTTTATTTTTTCTTGCGCCGTCTTGCGGCAAGATGCTTTGTATCTGCTCACAGAGCAGATCTTGTAACGGCTTATAATAACCGGCAGCCAAAAACCGTTTCCGAGCAAGGATAGAGTGGCTACTGTCGCCAGGCGCTTTGGACTTTTTTTGCTGTACAGGCAGTAAGTTGACATAGCCTTGCCGTGCTACATCAAAAGGATGGCAAGTGTTTTTAGCGTTTAAGCTGCCATCACAGCGCCAAGTATCAGCTGCTGGTACTAGCGGCGATTGGCAAATAGGACATACAAATATCGACACCAGTCTCTTAACCTCTTCTAAATTTACTCAATAGTTTAATATCAGCATCTTAGCAAAAATCACTGCCGATAAGCGATAAAAAAGCCACTCTAAAATAATCTAGAGTGGCTTTTTGGCTGAGTGATCAGGAGTATTGAACCTAATCAAGCAAGCATTTAACGCAGTTTTAACGTCATCAACCCTAGCACCACGAGCACAATAGCAATAATCCAAAATCTGGCTACTACCTGTGTCTCTTTCCAGCCGATCTCTTCGAAATGATGATGCAGCGGTGCCATACGAAAGATGCGTTTTTTGCGTAGCTTATAAGAGCCAACTTGCAATATCACCGATATCGCTTCGGCGACAAATAAGCCGCCCATAATGGCAAAGGCAATCTCTTGGCGGGTCATCACCGCGATCGTACCGAGCATCGCGCCCAGTGCTAACGCGCCAACATCACCCATAAACACTTGCGCGGGATGAGCGTTGAACCACAAAAACCCGAGTCCTGCGCCGACCATCGCCCCGCAGACGATAATGACCTCTGAATTATAAGGTATATAAGGCACGTGTAAGTACTCTGAGAAGCGCACATCACCTGAGACATAAGCCATCGCGCCAAGGCCTGCAGCGACCAACACTACTGGCAGTATCGCCAGACCATCTAAACCGTCGGTTAAGTTAACCGCGTTAGAAGCACCGTTAATCACAAAGTAAGTAAAGATAATAAAGGCAATGCCAAATGGCACTGCAGAAAACGGAATGTACCAGTCCTTAAATACTGGCAGCAGCAGATCCTGCATCATTCGCGTCGTAACAGCATCAGGCTGCAGGGTCGCAATATAGTATAAAGAGACCCCGACAAAGATAGCACCGACTGATAGCCAAAAGTACTTCTTACGCGCAATCAGCCCTTTAGGATCTTTGTATTTAATCTTCAACCAGTCGTCAGCCCAACCGACCGCGCCAAAGATAACCATCACCACAAGCAAAATCCAAACGTAAGGGTTATCTAAGCGCGCCCACAACAGACTCGCCACGCCAATAGAGGTGAGGATAAGCACCCCGCCCATCGTTGGCGTACCTGTCTTGGCCAAATGCGACTGCGGACCATCATCACGAATGGCCTGTCCATAGCGAAGAGTACGCAGATGACGAATCACCCGCCGGCCTAAGAGCAGACTAAACCCTAAAGCGGTAATGACCGCTAATAGTGCGCGCAGCGTCAAAGAGGATACCGCAGAAAACGGCGAATAATACTGGCTAAGCCATTCAAAAAACCAAACTAACACCGCTTACTCCTCGATTAGCGCATTGATGAGAGTTTCCATTTCCATAAAACGAGACCCTTTGAATAACACAGTGCAAGGATGTGCTTGCTGCGCTTGTAGATACTGCTGGAGATACTGTAATAAGCTGTCTTTATCCTCAAAATCATGCGCGGTAATACCGCCGATCTCTTCGGCTCCGGCCACCGTGTACCGAGCGTACTCCCCAACGCAAAGCAGTACATTAATACCGATAGCAGCAATAGTACGGCCTAAGCTTTGATGCTCGCTAACTGCAGCGTCGCCCAGCTCACCGATGTCGCCAAGTACCATAACTTGCGTACCGGTTTGCGCCGCTAAGACTTTGGCAGCGGCGCGTACGGCGTGCGGATTGGCATTATAAGTATCATCAATCAAGCGATGATTGCCTAGTATTTGACTGTTAAGACGGCCTTTGGCTGGACGGGCGTTTTCTAAACCGATGACAATATCTTCAACATCGATCGCTAACGCATAAGCGCAAGCCGCTGCCGCTAGCGCGTTATTGACATTATGCTCACCGGCGAGCGGCAGACAGATATCTTTTACCTGCGTGCCGATATGTAATTTAAACTCGCTGCGTTCAGGCTCAACGTCTAAGTGGCTCGCACTGACGTCGGTATTGCCAAAACCGATTACTTTTGCGGTGTTTTTTTCAGCAGTACGGCGCAGCTGATTGGTGAAGTCATCTTTGTCCGGCACAATCGCAAACTGGTTATCTGTCAAGGTGTGGTAAATCTCAGATTTGGTTTGGCAGATACCTTCACGGCTACCAAACTCGCCTAAATGCGCCGTACCGATATTGAGAATACAGGCCACATCAGGACGGACAATCTCAGTGGTATAAGCGATCTCGCCGATATGATTGGCGCCCAATTCTAATACGGCGTAACGATGATGATCAGACAGCTCAAGCAGCATCATGGGTACGCCTAAATCATTATTGAGATTACCACGGGTGATCAATGTGGGCGCTAGGCGACCAAAGATACTACCGAGCATCTCTTTACAGGTCGTCTTACCACTGGAGCCGGTAATGGCAATAACGGTTAGATTGGGATGCTGCTGACGACGATACGCAGCGAGCTGACCCAAAGCCAGACGGGTGTCATCAACGACTAACTGCGCAATGCTTGTTGAGATAGGACGTGAGACGATAGCAGCGATAGCGCCTTTAGAGGCCGCAACGTTAATATAATCATGTCCATCAAAATTATCACCACTTAAAGCTAAGAATATATCCCCTGCTTGGATGGTACGCGTATCTGTAGTGATACGATTGCTCGTCACCTCCAGCTCGGTACTGTCTTGGCTCTCCTGCGCTGGTTGCCAATGTCCACTAAGCGCTGCTGTCGCTGCCAGCAAGTTATCTGCTTGCCAGACATACAGTCCTTGCGACTGAATAGTATTATGGTGGTCAGCTGTCATAGTGAATACCTTGTATATTAATAATGAACGACTACTTTTTATAGATGTTTGACTGAGACTTAGTAGCTCATGGTCTGTGTTTATGTTTCAAGAAAGCTTGTGCTCTAGATGATTTAGACTAGGCACGCTTTGCTTGTTTGAGTGCTTGCTGCAAGATAACACTGTCATCGAAGTCATAACGCACGCCTTTGATTTCCTGATAAGTCTCATGGCCTTTGCCGGCGATCACGACGATATCATTGGCCGCTGCATTTTTGACGGCGTGCTCTATCGCCTTTTGCCGCGCAGGCTCGATATAGGTGCGCTCATATTGCTCGTCCGTCATGCCAGCTTGCATATCTTGTAAGATGATATTGGGGTCTTCGCTACGCGGATTATCGGCGGTCAATATGACCCGATCAGCGCCAGCTAGCCCCGCTTGCGCCATAATAGGGCGCTTGCCAGCATCACGATCGCCGCCGCAGCCAAACACTGCCCAAAGCTGACCTTCACAGTGCGCTTTAAGGCTTGTCAATACTTGACTGAGCGCGTCCGGCGTATGTGCATAATCGACGATAAAGCAGCCATTATTTGAAGCCACGCGCTGCATGCGTCCGACAGCGCCGTGCAGCTTAGGCACCAAATCGCTGATGCGCTCAATATCTACCCCGAGCGCCACCGCCGCTGCAATAGCCGCCAATAGATTGGCAACATTGAAGCGCCCTAATAGTGGACTGACCATCTCAATATTACCAAATTCGCTCTGCATAGCTATCGTCACGCCTTGCAAGCTTGGCTCAATACTAGCGGCGCTAAAGGTGGCATTCATAGATGGGTCTAGACTATAAGTCCAAACTTTAAGCCCACTCGCTTGCGCGGTATCGAGCATAGTTTGCGTATGCTCATCATCGATATTGATAATGGCATGAGTCAGACTAGGGAAATGCTGTTTATCAAAAAGCTTCGCTTTGGCCGCCACATACTCATCCATATCGGCATGATAATCTAAATGATCACGCGACAGATTGGTATAAATAGCAACTTTAATCGGCACGCCTTGCAGACGCTGCTGGTCAAGACCGTGCGAGCTGGCCTCTAGCGCTAAGCGCTCGACTTGCTGCGCGCCCATATTCTGCAAAAACTGCTGCACCGCTAGCGCATCGCCAGTGGTATGGCTGGCTTGTACCAACGCCTCTAATTTACCATTACCTGCTGTGCCCATCACCGCGCTACTCATGCCCGCTAACTGCGTAAGCTGGGCGACCAGTTGGCTGATCGTGGTCTTGCCATTGGTACCAGTGACCGCAGCGACTGTTGGCAAGACTACCGGCTGCGCATATTGCAGCCGCAGCTGCACTAAGTCACCAAGAAAATCGCGGATATTAGGTACATAAACTACAGGACAAGGCAGATTCGATAGTGGCTGCTCAGCCGCTAATTTATTATCATTCAGCTGAATATTAGCATCGGCTGGCGCGTTAGCTTCGCTAAGCAGGGCTTCGGGATCTAGCTCAGATAAGATAAAAGCCGCGCTCTTTGCTGCTTGTTGCAAATAACGACGGCTCTGCTGACAGTTTGGTGTTTGGCTCTTTAAAAGGATAAAAGCATCGTTTTCGCTCACTTGCCGACTATCTAAACGCAATTGCGCAAAAGCAATATCCAGCACAGCATTCAAATCAGTAATGGCCGCTAATTGTTGTGCTAGACGCTCACGTGCCAAAGTACTGCTGACGTCTCTGTTTTCTAGTAGCTGCTGCAAGGTCACGGTACTGCTTTGGTCATTATTGCTTTGATCACTATTGTTCTGGTCAGTACTGCTTTGATCACTGTTAACTTGATAAGCGTCGGTCATGAAAAATCCTAGAGCTTTAAAATAAAATAAAGTGAATGCTTAGCCTCACGCTTGCTACTGCTCTTGCGTTTGTAGTGGCTTATCAAGTGGCACATTATACAGGCGTAGCGCCTCTTTCATTACGTTATGAAAGACGGGAGCGGCAGTTAGTCCAGCATAATGCAGCCCGCGCGGATCTTCTAATAAGATAACGCCGACTAGCCTTGGGTTGGACGCAGGCGCCATACCGGCGAAGATATTACGATACTGATCGGTGTAGTAGCCGCCATCTGGGTTGATACGGCGCGAGGTGCCGGTCTTGCCAGCGACGCGGTAGCCATCGATGTTCGCCGCTTTTGCGGTACCACCGGGCAGCGTTACTGACTCAAGCATCTCGACGATGGCCATCGCCTGATCATGCTCCATGATGCGCTTACTAGGCAGCGGTTTGTCGGTCTTAGTCAAGGTTAAAGGATGCATGACCCCGCCTGCCGCTAGTGCCGCATAAGCTTGCGCGACTTGCGCAAGTGTCGCTTCCATACCATAGCCATAACTGACCGTAGCACGGCGCGCGGTTTCTTTTTCTTTAGGTGTAGTGACATTACCACTACCCTCGCCTGGGAACTGTAGCGGGGTCTTAGCGCCAAAACCAAATTTCTTTTGCATACTAGTGATACCATCAGGCGGCAGTGCTAAGGCGATTTTCGTTGACGCAACGTTACTTGATTTTTGTAATAAAGTGGCAAGGTTAATCACCCCTAAGTTGTTATGATCACGAATCGTATAGCCGCGAACGCGTATTGAGCCTGGATTGGTATCAATCATTGAGTTGGCGGTGTATTTTTTTGAATCAAGCGCCGCTGCCACTGTGAAAGGTTTCATCACTGAGCCTGGCTCAAAGGTATCTAGTAGCGCCCGATTGCGCTGGTTTTCACCGGTCATCTCATTGAGATTATTGGAGTTAAAAGAAGGCCAAGTCGACAAGGCTAATACCTCACCGTTTTGCACGTCTACTATCATACCCGTCGACCAACGCGCCTGCTGTAAGCGTCCGGCTTTCTCTAATTCTTTATAAAGCAGGTACTGCAAGCGCGAATCAATAGTCAAAGCCACATCTTTGCCTGCGACTTCTGGCTTTAATTGCTTAATCTCTTTGAGACTATTTTGCTTGGCATCTTTTAGCACTAAGACTTTACCATCCTCACCCGCTAGCGCTTGCTCGTATTGACGCTCGATACCCGCGCGGCCCTCGTAGCCGCCATCAACATCATTGGCGTTTTGACCCATAAAGCCAAGTAGCTGCGCATTAGGCTGCGGCTGAGGATAATAGCGCTGAAAGAAGTTTTTCTCATAGACGCCTGGGAAGTCAAGTGAGCTGACGCTTTGAGCGATCTCTGGAGTGACTTTATTGAGTAATGGCAGGTAGTGTGAACCTGGGCCTGAAGGCAGAGCCGCTTTAACCGCCTCATCATCGGTGACATCGACGCTCTTATCGATAGCGGCGGCCTTTTCAAGCTCAGCTACCGGAATATTAGCCGCGGCTGCCAATACCGTCAGATCCATATTATCCAAGCGCTTTTGCATCCGCGCTCGTAGTACTGGTTGACTGGGGTTTTCAATGATGACTCGGTTGAGCTCATAGTACTCGCGCGCATAGTCGTGCGGACTAAAGGAGACAGTCGCAAGTGGTGCACTGACCGCTAAAGGTAAATTATTGCGGTCGGTAATCATGCCGCGATAGGATTTTTGTGTGCGCTCGCTGGTGATTAGCTCATTACCTTTATCTTGATAAAACTGGGCGTTGGCAACTTGAATATAATAGGCACGGCCTATCAATAGCACCAACACCGTTAGGGCGATGGCCCATACCATCCGAAAGCGGTTTTTGTCATATTCAAAGCCGCCGCGCGAAGACGCACCTGAGGCCTTACTCATAATGGTGCGTTTCGATTTACGGTTCTTTACGCTGGTGTAAGCGCCTTGCGCGTCGCTCTTTTTCTTACGGGAGAATATTTTTTTACCCGCACTAGGAGCGTTACCTTTAGCTTTTTGCTGCGCTTTTGCTTTATTGGCCGGGCGCAGTGGTTTTATTACTTTACCGCTAGCTGATTTTTTATCGGTTGATGGCTTTTTGCTACTCATTGTCCGTCCCCTCTAGAGTCTGCAGCGGACGGGCCTTCTGGGCTAAGATCAGTATTGGCAACATCAGTACTACTATTATCAGTATCAGCGCGAGCAAAAGAGTCGCCCGCTATCACTGGAGCACCCGGCTGAATAATGAGCTTGTCTTTTAGCGTCGGCGAGTACATGCCTAGTTCTGCAACTGCGCGGCTGGCAATCTGCGGTGTGGCACTAAAGGTTTGCTGCTCAATGAGCAAGCGCTGATGCTCCACTTGCAATTTGCGCTGTTGTTTTTTCATATCTTGCAAAGTTTTATAGTCCTGATGGTATTGTTGCACTGCCTCAGCTGTTTTGATACCACTCCAGACAATACCCGCCGCAAGCAGTAATAGCACCATTACATAGATATTTATTACACTAAAACGCTGTGCAAACATCTCGCCCACATCGCTATGAGTTGGGCTTGCTACGCGGCCAGATTTAGGTTTGCCAGATATTGCCATGACGATCTCAAAAAGGTGGACTTAAAGATAAATAAAAACGAACAGCTATTTTTTAGTACAACTCAACAGTAACTAGCAGGTTAGTTTAACTGCCATTACTTACGGCTTTTTAACGGTTACGTATCCGTTGCCACATTATACTAAGCAACGATGGCTGAAAACCTTATGTTTTTGCAATTTTGTATTTTTACTATAAAGAGATTTTCAGTTTTAACTAACTATTTGATCACCGTAAAACCTTATAGTGATTCAACGCTCAATCAGATTGGTGCTCATAAGCGATATCAGTACGAGTCGCCGCACGTAGCCAAGCACTACGCGAGCGCGGGTTTTGAGCGATCTCAGATTTGCTTGGGCCGATACGCTTAGGTTTATTAAAGTAACGCGGACGCTTAGGCGGCATCGGCAGGTTTTCGTCCTCAGGATACTGCCCCTTACTATGACGCTGCAAAAACTGCTTAATGCGGCGATCCTCTAATGAGTGAAAGCTGATCACCGACAGCTGACCACCTGCCTTTAATACCGTAAGGCTCTGCGTCAAAAAGCTATCAACATCGCCAAGCTCATTATTGATAAAGATGCGCATCGCCTGAAAGCTCTGCGTCGCCGGATGTTTACCGCGTTGCCAGTTCGGATGCGCCTCTTTGATGACCTCCGCCAGCGCAAGCGTCGACTCATAGCTGTCCATCTGCTTGATTGCATGCGCAATACGGCGGCTGTGGCGCTCCTCACCAAACTCGTATAACACGTTGGCCAAAGTCTCATCATCGACTTGCGCAAGCCAATCAGCAACCGGCTGACCACGGCTGGTATCCATACGCATATCGACAGCACCATCACGCATAAAACTAAAGCCGCGGCTACCATCATCTATCTGCGGCGAGGAGATACCTAGATCTGCCATGAGCCCATCAACTTGACTAATACCAAGCGCAGCTAAGCTATCTGTCAAAGTGGCAAAGCTATCATGCACAACGGTTACGCGGTTATCTGTAGCTGCCAATTCATTAGCCACAGCAATCGCTGTCGGATCTTTATCAAAAACAATGAGCTTGGCATCGTCAGCCAATTGCGAGAGTAGCAGGCGGCTATGACCACCGCGCCCAAAAGTCGCATCGACATAGATGCCGCGCGCTTGTAGACTGTTGTCGCTACTGGCTTTCGGCAGTGATTTGACACCAAGTACCGCCGCGACCGCTTCTTCTAGCAGCACCGCTTGATGACTAAACTCTGATTCATTAGCAGTAGCAGACTGCGTTGCTGCTTGGGCAGCTAATTTTGGACTGGGCTTTGGCTTCG
The DNA here is from genome assembly GCF_022129275.1 of Psychrobacter sp. Ps3. Lineage (NCBI taxonomy): Bacteria > Pseudomonadati > Pseudomonadota > Gammaproteobacteria > Moraxellales > Moraxellaceae > Psychrobacter > Psychrobacter sp. Ps3. Next base: position 14,517 of record NZ_JADQAL010000003.1, on the reverse strand, counting down.
ATAATGACACAAATAACTCAATAGATGACGACCCTATGGGCCAATAATGTTATAAAAAAACAGGATAAAAATAAACAAGTTATGCCTCGCTAGCGTTATTATCGCAAGGATACACAGCGAGTCAAGCACCAACTGGGCTTTTCGCCAAAAATATCTTGGCTGTCTGTTATAATAGCGCTCTATTTTACGCTATTTTTTGCGGTTAGTTATAACCGTCTTCACTCCATTTCTAAAGCAATAAGCAATTTTTTTAACTGATCATTCTATGTAAGGCGACCTGATGCAAACCACTTCACACACTTCACACCGTGCCACTCGTCCCGTGCGTACTCGTATTGCGCCCTCCCCTACTGGCTTTCCGCACGTTGGCACCGCTTATATTGCGCTGTTTAATTTAGCCTTTGCCAAGGCGCATGGCGGCGAGTTTATCCTGCGTATCGAAGATACCGATCAGGTGCGCTCCACTGAGGCCTCCGAGCAGATGATCTTAGATGCGCTACGTTGGGTGGGACTGGACTGGGCGGAAGGTCCTGATGTCGGCGGACCCCATGCGCCTTATCGTCAAAGCGAGCGCGCGGATATTTATAAAGAACACGCGCAAAAGCTGCTCGATAATGATCACGCGTTTCGCTGCTTTTGTACGCCTGAGGAGCTAGATGCGATGCGAGCTGAGCAAATGGCGCGCGGTAAGACGCCGCGCTATGACGGTCGTTATGCTGACCTGCCGCGCGCAGAGTCGGACAAGCTTGCCGAATCGGGTAAGCCGTTTGTGATCCGTATGCGTGTGCCTACCGAAGGCGTTTGTCAGGTCGAAGACATGCTACGCGGTACCGTTGAGATTCCGTGGGAGCAAGTCGATATGCAAGTGCTGCTCAAGACCGATGGCCTGCCGACGTATCATCTAGCCAACGTCGTCGATGACCATTTGATGCAGATCAGTCATGTCATGCGCGGCGAGGAATGGCTGAACTCTGCGCCTAAGCATCAACTGCTCTATGAGTACTTTGGTTGGGAGATGCCAGTGCTCTGCCACATGCCGCTGCTACGTAACCCGGATAAATCCAAGCTGTCTAAGCGCAAGAACCCAACCTCTATTACTTATTATCGTGATGCTGGCGTGCTGCCAGAGGCGCTGCTCAACTACTTAGGCCGTATGGGCTACTCGATGCCGAATGATGAAGAGAAATTCACGCTTGATGAGATGATAGCCAGCTTCGATATCCAGCGCGTCTCTTTGGGCGGCCCTATCTTCGATATCGAAAAGCTCAATTGGCTGAACAGCGAATGGCTACGTAAGCTCACGCCTGAAGAGCTAAAAACCAAAATCCTCGATTGGGCGAATAACAGCGATAAGCTTACGGCAATGGCAGCCGCGATTCAGCCGCGTATCGAGCTGCTCTCTGACGCGGTCAATTGGGGTGGTTTTTATTTCCAAAACCTACCTGAGATTACCAGCGACGACTTTGAGCACAAAAATCTCACGCCTGAGCAAATCATGGAGATTCTCCAATTAACACTATGGCAGCTTGAGTCATTACCTGAATGGTCAGAAGATAGTATTTATGCCACTATCAAAGGCTTATCTGCTGCGCTCGATATTAAGATGCGCGACTTTATTGCGCCTTTCTTTATCGCTATCGCTGGTAGCTCCTCCTCCACACCAGTGATGAACTCGATGTGGATCATCGGCGCGGATATGACCTTAAACCGCTTGCGCCACGCGGTTGAGGTGCTTGGCGGCTTAGGTAAAAAGAAACTCAAAAAGCTTGAGAAAAAAGCGGCGGATCTACCAGACTTTTTGGCTGCTGATAGTGAGTAGTTTATTTAAGTATTATTTTTTTGGTAGGGTGCGCCTCGCGCACCTGTTAGCTATTTTTTCAGTGTATTTGCTATTTTTCAAAAATAGTTATTGACAGCACGACATAACTTACCTAAAATACGCTCACTCTTAACGAGGGGCTATAGCTCAGTTGGTAGAGCACTTGCATGGCATGCAAGGGGTCAACGGTTCGACTCCGTTTAGCTCCACCATACTTTTATCGTCAAAAGCTATAGCTATTTTTAGATAAAACAGCTTTTAGATAACACAGTTAAGAGGCAGTATCAGCACCTAGGCAAGGCTTGTTTTTATAAAATAAGCGCTCTGATATTGTGCAGTACCGTTGTAGCCCTATTGAAAGATAGCCGCTGTGACACTCTATGCGTCCCCATCGTCTAGAGGCCTAGGACACCGCCCTTTCACGGCGGTAACGGGGGTTCGAATCCCCCTGGGGACGCCACTATTTGGCGTCATTTATTAGCGCTTTTGCTGTATAGCATCTGATAAGACTAATAGATACTCTACGAAAAGCTCAGTCATCAAAGATGACTGAGCTTTTTTTATGTCTTCATTTTATATAGTTTGATGTATCTCTTAACTGATCCAAAAGCGGTTTATTCGCTATAACCAATCCATATATCTATGTATATCAATACCTTATCATAGAAAATCGAGTATAAAGCTAACGTAGTATCAACACAACTTTACACTTGCTCGATTCTTTCACATTGCTTAACACTCCTATACACGATAGCTTTGTTTTTATACTTAACTGTATTATTAATGCTGAAGAAGTAGCTCGTAAAGCGGCTCTATACAGTGGTCTATTTTGGTTAATCAGTGCTATCTTAACTTTCGTAGCTGCTATAGCAGGTGCAAAAAGCGCGGCTACTAGCCATCGCTTAGATCGTCCTATCGTCACTTATGGTGATAATGTACGATAAACTAGACTTATCATAAATTTGATTGGTTAAAACAAAGAAAAGCTCAATCCTAAATTTATTAGGATTGAGCTTTTTTGTGCGTCAAGCTTTTTGTATAGTGCTATTTTCGCTCTACATCTAATGGCGGCGAGGACTTCGTAAAGCTGGCCAAAGATAAGTTCAGTGATAAATACGTGCCAACAAGTATCACTGCTGATCCGATAATGGCAGCTGTATCTAAAGCTTCACCTAGTAAGATATAACCAAAGATAATGGCAAATATCGGAATCACGAGCGTAATACTGGTCGCCCGCATCGGTCCGATACTCTTGATTAGCTCATTGATAAAGATAAAAGCGATAGCTGTTGAGAATACACCAATACAAACCACCGACACCCAAGCTTTGAGACTGATAGTCTGACCATACGGGAACTCATAAATCGCCACCGGCAGCATTACCACACTAGCAATCAACATAGCGCCAATAGTGATAGCAACAGGCGAGGTGTCTTGCAAATAGTTCTTGGTGACGTTTGCCCCTACTGCATAACCGACACAGCCTAATAGCGCATAACCCATTGGCAATAGCCCTGAGCTTAAGTCCGTAACCGCGCCGCCAAATAAGCTCTCGCTCATCAGGATAATCACCCCAGCTATACCGATAAATAAGCCAAGCGTTTGCTTTTTTGACAGCTTATCATTGAAAAAGGTGCTAGCGATAAAGCCGCTCATCATCGGCACTGCGGCATTGAGCACCGCGAGCACTCCAGCATTCACGGCTTGAGCGGCATAAGAGAATAAAACAAATGGTATCGCTGTAGAGACTAGGCCCACTACCGTCAGTAGTTTCCAGTGCTGCCGAACCGCAGCTAAATGAGACGGATTGAACATCACAAAAACCAGCATCGTGATACCGGCAAATATGACGCGCAAGCTGGCAAACGACATTGAGCCAAACTCAGGCACGCCGACTCTATAAAATATAAAGGATAACGACCACATAAAGGATAAGCTAATAAAAATAATAAGATCGCGTCTACTCATGAGGTACTCAGCTTGGCGGTTGTCTGATAGGATAGATGGAAAATACTGTTAAAGAAAAGTTAAAGCAATAAAAAGTGTTGATGATAACTTTTTAGACGTATAAAAGGGGGTTTATCTGTGGATTTAGCGTCAGTATTTGCTATTGTTCTAGTGCAGGTGCCACTGTCTTTGCTGTTAATAGCTGACCTCATCAAAAAAATAATAAGCTCAAATAATAAAATAAAAGGCGTATCGCTATGTTTGGTATCGAGAACTATCTAGGTTTTGTCATGGCAGCGATTTTATTAAACCTTACCCCAGGCACTGATACCATGTATATCATCACACGCAGTGTCTCACAAGGGAACAAAGCGGGTTTATACTCAGTGTTAGGTATTGTCACCGGAATACTAGTACACACCGTATTAGCAGCGCTGGGGTTGTCGATTATCTTAGCCAACTCGCCATTAGCCTTTACCCTTGTTAAATATATTGGGGCCATCTACTTATGCTACTTAGGGGTCAAGATGCTCACGCAAAAATCAGACTCTGTCATAGCAAAAGGCTTACCTACTAATGATAAGGCCGCGCCAGCAAAGCGACTTGATTACGGCAAAATATATAAGCAAGGCGTCTTGACCAATACCTTTAACCCAAAAGTCGCGCTATTTTTCCTGGCCTTTTTTCCGCAGTTTATCGATCCAAGCTACGCGCATAGCACGCTATCGTTTTTGGTTTTAGGCCTTACCTTTGCCGTAACCGGTTTAGTGTGGTGCTTATGCTTGGCACTACTGGCGTCAAGATTTAGCAAAAAGCTACGCGAAAACCCAGCGATTGAAACTATCCTGAATAAGATCAGCGGTGCGGTGTTTATTGGTTTGGGGATTAAGTTGCTTACTGAGAAGGGCTAAGGGTGCTTAGCATGTGAGTTGGGCTTTTTGAGTTCTCGTAGAGAATGATTTAAAGGCGTTTTATCCCAGTTAATAGTTATTAATTAGGCGGGTTACGCTTGGACTAACCCACCCTACAAATCCCTCTTCATATCGAAAATCATATCGAAGAAATAAGTCTGGTGTAGGGTGCGCCATGCGCACCATGATATATAGACCTACTTAAACCACGATAAATCTCAGCAAGAACACGATATCACCGCTAGCCCTGAGCGAGGAAATAACAAAGCACTGCTTTGTCCGAGTGCAAGAGAATTTGCATTCTCGCAAATCCTAGCAGCGGATAGTAGCGAAAAGCAGAATCAGCTCCCCAACCACAAAACGACTAATCACACCGTAATTAAAAAGCAAGCAGACACAAAAAAGCCCAATCATTGCGAATGGGCTTTGTATTATATAAACTCTAATCAACCATTACGCAGCGTTTTTACTGTCACTTGCGAGCTGACGCAACACATAGTGCAGTACGCCGCCATGACGCACATATTCGCGCTCTTTTGGTGTCTGCAGGCCGACATTGACCTCAAAGGTTTCAGTTGAACCATCTGCACGAGTGGCAGTGACTTGAGCGGTTTTGCTCTCGCCATTATTAAGTCCTGTGATACTGATAACCTCTGAGCCGTCTAGGTTGTAAGTGTCTGCATTTTCACCTTCTTTAAAGGTCAATGGCAGCACACCCATACCAACTAGGTTTGAACGGTGAATACGCTCAAATGAAGTCGTAAGTACCGCTTTTACGCCAAGCAGAATGGTACCCTTCGCTGCCCAGTCACGGCTAGAGCCTGAGCCATACTCCGCCCCGCCGAGGACGACGAGTGGACGCTTATCTTCTTTATACTTCATCGCTGCATCATAGATAGCCATTTCTTCGCCATCTTGTAGCGTCGACTTGTCATCTTTGAAGTAATAAGTATAACCGCCCTCTTTGCCGCCCATCATTTGGTTTTTGATACGGATATTGGCAAAGGTACCACGGGTCATGACTGCATCATTACCACGGCGTGAGCCATAACTGTTGAAGTCCGCTTCCATAACGCCGCGCTCTTGCAGGTACTTACCTGCTGGTGAATTTGGATCAATATTGCCCGCAGGTGAGATATGGTCGGTGGTGATTGAGTCACCAAACAGACCTAAGATACGCGCACCTTCGATATCAGGGATACCCTCTGGCTCCATGGTCATACCATCAAAGAACGGTGGATTTTTGATATACGTTGAGCCTTCATCCCATGGATATAGCTGGCTATCGGCTGAGCTAATCGCGTTCCATTCTTTACTACCATCGAACACTTCACCATAGTTTTTACGGAACATATCGGCATCGATGTTATTAGCAATCAGCTCGTTGATTTCATCTGACGTTGGCCAAATGTCTTTTAAGTACACATCGTTGCCGTCTTGATCTTGACCGAGCGGATGGGTGGTTAAGTCAATATCGACTGTACCTGCTAAGGCATAAGCGACAACCAATGGTGGCGACGCTAGGTAACTGGCCTTAACATGCGAGTGAATACGACCTTCAAAGTTACGGTTACCAGAGAGCACCGCTGAGGCAACTAAATCGTTCTCTTCGATGCCTTTTTCGATCACATCAGGAAGCGGACCTGAATTACCGATACACGTGGTACAACCGTAACCGACTAAATAAAAGCCTGTTTTTTCGAGCTCATCCATCAGCTTGGTTTTTTCAAGATAATCGGTGACTACTTTTGAGCCAGGTGCCAGTGAGGTCTTGACCCAAGGCTTGGCTTTGAGGCCTTTAGCAGCGGCCTTTTTGGCGACCAATCCAGCACCAATCATAACGGCTGGATTTGAGGTGTTGGTACAAGAGGTAATCGCTGCAATAACCACGGAACCATCGCGCAGCTTATGCTCTTTGTCGTCAATATTAACGCTTGAGAACACGTTATTGGCTGGCTGGTAGCCTTTGCTATCGTCAGTTTCGGTATCAACGTCGATGTTGGGTTCAGCTGCCAAGTGTTCCGCTTGCTCTTGCTCGCCGCCTTCTTGGTCAAAGCGTACTTTGCCTTCGACTTCTGCCTTGCGGTCCTTGGTCATCTTCTCAAGCGTTTCGCCGAATTTTTCGTGCATATCAGATAAGTTGATACGCTGCTGCGGCAAGTTCGGCCCTGCTAATGCTGGTTGTACTGACGATAGATCGAGCTCTAGCTTGCTCGAATACGTCGCCGCTGGTGTATCGGCATCATGCCATAAGCCTTGCGCCTTGGCATATTTTTCGACCAGCTCAATTTGCGCTTCGTCACGGCCTGATAGACGCAGATAATCAATCGCCATTTGGTCAATCGGGAAAATACCACAAGTCGCACCATACTCAGGCGACATATTGGCAATCGTCGCCCGATCCGCTAATGGCATTTGATGCAAGCCTTCACCGTAGAATTCGACAAACTTACCGACCACGCCATGTGCTCGTAGCATCTCGACCACACGCAATACCAAATCCGTCGCGGTGACGCCTTCACTGAGTTTGCCTGTCAGCTCAAAGCCAACCACTTGCGGAATCAGCATCGAAGACGGCTGACCGAGCATCGCCGCTTCAGCTTCGATACCGCCAACGCCCCAACCAAGCACACCGATACCATTAATCATCGTCGTGTGACTGTCGGTACCAAATACCGTGTCAGGATAGGCCGTCAGCTCGCCATCGACATCCGCTGCCATAACTACGCGCGCAAGATACTCAAGGTTGACCTGATGCACAATACCGGTCGCGGGCGGGACAACGACAAAGTTCTCAAAGGCATTTCGGCCCCAATGGAGAAACTCATAACGCTCGTTGTTACGTTTAAATTCAATTTTTTCGTTGAGATCGAGCGCATCTTCGCGGCCATAAGCATCGACCTGTACAGAGTGATCAACGACCAGCTCACTAGGGATAAATGGGTTAATCTGCTCAGCACGACCGCCCAGCTCTACTACCGCATCGCGCATCGCTGCTAAATCGACGACTGATGGCACGCCGGTGAAATCTTGCAGCACTACGCGTGCTGGCATAAAGGCAATCTCTTTGGACGCCTCAGCGCCAGCGTCCCAGTTAGCCACTGCTTCGATGTGGTTTTTGCCGACAGACTGACCATCATCTTCGTTACGCAATAGGTTCTCTAGTACGACTTTCATACAGTATGGTAGCGTATTGATATTGTCGTAAGTCTCGGCAAGTTTGGGCAAGCTATAATAGGCATGCTCCTTGCCATCGACCGAAATGGTGTCTTTTACATTAAAAATATCACTCATGGTAGCTTCCTTATCTACAGGGTAGAAATTATTGTTATAACGGTGGCTAATGGATCTGTCTGAGCTATCTTTTTCATACATGACAACATTTGTAGTTGGCAAGTAGAAAAATAGATCTGCAGGATTTACTTAAATAATAACATCAGTTTAATTGAGTTTAATAAGGCGCTTGCTCAACAGAATAGGTGTGCGTTCCTTTTGCTGTTAGTAGCAGCGTTCTTTTACCATAACAAATAAGTAGGCGTTTGTTAACGTCTAGGCGTAGGCATATGGTGGCAGAATCGTAACTGTAACAATGTGTTAGCGAGTTATTAATGAGAGGCTAGCCAAATCCATTTTTATTATTTTTTACGGCGACCGCTACGAAAGACAAAAGCGTCCTCATAAAAGCTGACCTCGCTATTGTCGGACCAAAAATATGGCACACCCAAAATCGGCAAAGGCGCAAGCTGACGCGGAGTGACGCCACTTTGTGCTAGCAAATCATTCATATATTCACTAAGCTTGTCATCCAAATAACTGATACGCTCAAGCTTTGATAAGGCAAAGAAATCTTGGCTAACGTGAATGACCACGCTATGCGCGCACAACGGCTTACGCGGATAGATCAACTGCTCAAGCAGCGCGTGACCGAAGATATAAACCGCAGCTTTAGCGTCTTTGCTAGGGCTATCCATTTTATCCCAATATCTTCTTGGTTTGACTAGACTGTTTTGCCAATCAAAGTCGATCAAAGCCTCACCAATGCTAGTATCAGAGGTCACTAAAATTGCACCGTTCTCATCAAACACGGTGATGGTATCGCGCACACGGCCACGGTTTTTACTGCCAGTTGGCTCTTCACTACATTTGGCAATCTCAAGCATGTGATGATAATTGAGCATGGCCTTGGTCTTGGGAAAGGTGAGCCAAATACTGCCGTTAAATAAATCATGTAGGTTATCGCGCGTCGGAATCTTGCCAGTGGTGCCAATGAACTGCTCGTAGCCTTGGCCCTCTGGTAGGGCATCTTGCGGTACAAACTGAAGAGTGTGAGGGTAATTATCAGCGCTAGGTTTAGTCCTAGGTAGCGACTGTGTATCCGCCGCGCCTTGCTGCGTTAGCGCTTGGTTTAATACTTTAGCGATACTAGCTGTTTGCTGATTATCGTTAATATACCTATCAGAATTCACTTGATTGTCAGACGAGCGGCTTAAACTGCTTATCGTTTCACTAAGATAATCAAGCTGACTTAAATGATATAGCCAAGGCGCGTGCCAATCGATATTGGCAAAGCTGGCCTCTAATTGCCGCTCAGTAAGAGCGCTAGCAAAATTGTGATTTGTCGAAGTAGAAGTAGTCATAGTAAGCATCGTCGCAGTAATTATCTTAGAGCCTATAGCAAAGTGGCCTATGCTATCATAGAGCGCTTTTTTGGCGCTAGACAAACAGGCTGTACGTCTTATCAAGAGATGATGAATAACGAGATAACGGATAAAAAAGAAACATGGCAAATTTTAATACTCACTTAAACGTCGCATTTATGGCAAGTGGGGTAGCAAGCTTAACTGTGTATAAAGCGGGACTGATCGATGATTCTGGATTTTTGATGTGCGTAATGCTAGGCACAGTCGGCGGTCTGCTACCTGATCTGGACTCGGACAACTCGACGCCGATTAAGCTTGGGTTTAATCTGATCTCGTTCGTCTTTGCCTTTGCTCTGGTTATGCATTGGCGCAGTGAGCTAAGCTTATTATCACTGATGGTTTTGTGGCTGGCAGGCTACGCGTTCATGCGTTATGTGGTGTTCTATATCTTTACCAACTTAACTGTGCATCGCGGCGTCATTCACTCCGTACCCTATATGATAATACTAGGCTTAGGGTTGACATGTTTGAGCTACTACGTGCTACAAGCTTCCTTGAGCGCCAGCTGGTTTTACGGCCTGTTTTTGTTCACTGGGGCGATGGTGCATTTGCTGCTCGATGAGCTGTATAGCGTTAACTTATCAAATATGAAAATGAAGCGCTCATCAGGCACGGCGATGAAGTTTTATCAGCATAAGGATAAATGGTGGTATCTATTATTGTATGTACTCATTGCGCTACTTATCTATTTTGCGCCGCCTGTAACTGAGTTTTGGCAGCAGTTACGTAAACCTGAGCCTTGGGCCCAACTAAAAGTAGGCATATTGCCTGCAATATTAGAAGATTATTTGCGTTAAACTGAATAAGTAAACGAAACAATAGTAGAGTAAATTATGACCCTATGTCCTTGCCAAGTCTCGCCCACCCCAAACTCTTTGAGTCAAGCTATCGCTTATAGCGACTGCTGTCAGCCGTATCATAAAGGGCTAAAAAAAGCGGAAACTGCAGAGCGGCTGATGCGCACTCGCTATAGCGCCTTTGTCAAAGTTTTACCCGAGTATATCGTTACCACTACCTTGCCTGCCCAGCAGAGTTTACTTGATGTTGCAGCGATTGAGGACTGGGCGAAACAGACGCCTTGGGCAGGATTAGAGATTATTCAACACACGCCAAAGCTTGGTAAGCGTCACGCGCAAGTTGAGTTTAAGGCGTTTTATACGATAGCGGATGCTCAGCAAGCGGCGCATCATGAGCGCTCTACTTTTGTAAAAATAAAAGATGAGGCTCACAAAGAGACTTGGTACTTTTTAGATCCAACAGTGGCGATGAGCGTAACACAAAAGCAGCCGTGTATCTGCGGGTCTGGTGAGAAGTTTAAGCATTGTTGTGGGGTTTATTTAGCATAATCCCTAAACACTCGCCCCAACGGCGCGTGCAATGGCGATACCTTCCTCAACGGTTAGGAACTTACGCTGACTTGGACTGTCTTTAAATAGTATCTCGCCATCTTGAAAGATTAGGCACTCATTAACCGCAATTTGTTGCCATTTTTCATTTTCGGTCAAAGGTACGGTGACTAATATTGTTACTTTATCAGTATCTGTGGTGACATCGCCAAAGTTAATGGCCAAGTCATCGTCCGCTAGTTTAGCCTCACCAAATGGCGCTTGACGGGTGAGATAAAACAGTAAGCTGCCGGCATAAGCCAATTGCCAACGCCCATTGGATATCAGGCAGTTAAATAGTCCATTAGCGGACAGATAACGGCATTGGGTCGTCAAAAAGTTAAACAGCGTCTTATCATCGGGACGCGATTTAAACGTACTTTTGAGACGGTTAATCAAATAACAAAATGCCATTTCAGAATCGGTCGAGCCGACAGGCTGACAATGCCCGGCGTTACCATTGTCTTGTAGCCGCTGACAGCGCTCGATAAAGGCTTTATTCATCTGACCATTATGCGCAAATACCCACTGCTCGCCCCACACCTCACGCACGAAGGGATGCGCATTGGCAAGGCAGTTCTGCCCTTGCGTCGCTTTACGAATATGCGCAATGACATTCATGGCCTTGATCGGATAGTTATTGACCAAATCGGCCACTGGCGACAAGTGACTCGGACGGTTGTCATGAAACAGGCGCAAACCGGTTGAGTCGTTTTGCACCGCGCATTCACTACGCTCAAAAAAAGCAATGCCAAAGCCATCTTCATGACTGTCGGTCATGCCGCCGCGTTTGCGAAATCCTGCAAAGCTAAAGCCAATATCTGTTGGGGTGTTACAGTTCATTCCTAATAGCTGACACATTTATCGATTACCACCCTGATTATCTGAATTTGTACTATTTATCGCCGTATCGGTCACTATTCCTAATTCTGCATCGCTCATAGTATTAAGTAACGCCTCGCCGTCGCTATCGTCCTCAACACTGCTTAAGATACGCTGAGCCTGCGCCAAATCGCTTACCTCCACCCAGAGCACTACGCCAGAATTCATCCCAGGAATAGCGCTGAGCGGCTGTAAAGACACGGTGATGCCGTTGTTACGGAGCAAGTTGGCGTGCAGCTCGCCTTGCATATTGGTATCGTAGCGCGCCAGCTTATGCCAGTTGTCGACTTGATCGCTCATAGAGTTATCCTTAGCAGGTACTGCGTGAAGGGGTGAAATATTTGGCAACATAGAGCTTGCAGCCACGCGTTTATTGATTGCGCGCGTAGGCTTAGCCTTACCTCGCTTGTTTGCGATCAACATTTTTATCATCATCAGTAATGTCACAATAGCGCTGCCTTTGCCATAAAGATATTTTTATTAGCTGATAAAAAGGTACAAACCAACTTAGTAAACCACAAACCCTGATGACCAGTTGATTTGATCCAGCGGATATTCATCGATATGAAAGCCGTTAGGATAGTCTTTAAAGCCTGGCTGCGTGGTTAATTGTGCGATCGCGGCTTTTGCTTGCTCTAAGCTTGTAAATACGCCAATGAGTTTAAAATCTTCGATGTCATTATCGCTATTATCATCCTCATAGCGGGTATGCTCTAGCACAAACACCGAATCTTGCGCTTTTTCGACCTGCGCCCAATGATAAGCGGCAAGGCGCTTCATCAGGTCAGGGTTTTTGACCATGATGTTGTCGCCGGTACGCCCCTCAGAACGATTGTAGTAGATGACGTTAAGGCGCAGTAGCCAGAAAATCACTGCCGCTTTGGCAAGCATTACCGGCATGGCCTGCTTTTCATCACCAGTCAGCGCGCGTTTGGACTCGTAGCCTTGCAAAAAAGCGCTCATTTTTTGGCGATCAAAATTGACCGTTTCGCCTTGCTCAGCGTCGCCCCACGTAGTACAAAAGTCATTGATGGTAATGGCGATATCCATCACATAATGCTCGACGCTGACCTCAGTAAAATCAAGCAGCCCCGTTAATGTCTCATTGTCTCTTGCTAAGTTCCATAGCGTATTATCCGCAAACATATCAAGATGGCATAAGCCTTTTGGTAAGTCGGTCAGGGGTAGATTTGAGTAAGCTTGCCAAATATCACGCATGAGCTTGGCTTCATCGCCAGGCATAAACTGCATTTCACGGTCGCGCACCTCGCTCCACGGATAGAGGGGCACGCCGTAGTCTTGTGCCGGTTGTAGCGCTTGCAGGGTTTCATGCAGCATCGCTAACGCCGCGCCGATCTCATGACACATCGCCGGCGTGGTCTCTTGCGGATGCGCGCCTGCCAGACACGGCACGATAGTGATGGCCTTATCTTCATAACGAATGACATAGCGTTTATCTTCACTATTTTCATTATTACCCATACTGTCTTCAATCAAAGCTAAAGGGGCAGCAACGGGCAGCTCACCGTCTAACTGATTAAGAATGACCGCCATTTTTTCGATATCTTCTGGCGGGCGCTCTTCAAACAAGGTGAAGACGTAAGAGTAATCGCCCTCAGCATCATCGGTAGTCTGAATAAACCAGTTCGAGTTTTTGATGCCTTGGGTAATAGGAATAGCGCGGATAAAGGACACGCCAAAGCTTGCGCAAAAGGCAGCAAATTGATCATCGGTTAACTGGGTATAGACGGACATGATATCTCACTTGTGGCAATAGAATAAAATAAAGAAATAAGGCGAATTTGGCAGGTAATGCCGGTAATTATACGCGGTCTGAGTAAACAGTCACTAAAAGCAGATAAATTTAGCGAAAACCTGCCTGATATGGCAATGATTTTGGTAGACTAGCGCCTTGAATGCATTGATTATAAGGTGAAAGGCCCTATGTTAGCAAAGCGTATCATTCCTTGTTTGGACGTTGATAATGGCCGGGTGGTCAAAGGCGTACAATTCGTCGATATTGTCGATGCTGGCGACCCTGTCGAAGTGGCGCGGCGCTATAACGAGCAAGGCGCAGATGAGATTACCTTTTTAGATATTACCGCCACCAGCGATGCGCGTGATACCACTTACCATACGGTTGAGCGCATGGCGGAGAGCGTCTTTGTGCCACTCACCGTAGGCGGCGGCGTACGTAAAATTAGCGATATTCGCAATCTGCTCAATGCTGGCGCTGATAAGGTGGCGATTAATTCAGCCGCGGTTTTTACACCTGAATTCGTCGGTGAAGCTGCGCAGAAATTTGGTAATCAATGTATTGTCGTCGCCATCGATGCCAAGCGCGTTGCCGATATCGACATCAATGGCATAAAAGTGCCACGCTGGGAGATTTTCACTCATGGTGGCCGCAAGCCTACCGGGATCGATGCCGTCGCTTGGGCACGTAAAATGGCAGAGCTTGGCGCAGGCGAGCTATTGGTCACCTCGATGGATGGTGATGGTACCAAAAAAGGCTATGATTTAGCGCTAATGAAGCATATTACCGATCAGGTCAACATTCCGGTTATCGCTTCAGGCGGTGTCGGTAATCTACAGCACTTAGTCGATGGCGTACTTGAAGGCGGCGTCGATGCAGTACTCGCAGCCAGCATCTTTCACTTCGGTGAGTATAGCGTACAAGAGGCCAAGCAATACATGGCAGCGCGCGGGATTGAAATGCGTTTATAATAAGCGCTTAAGTCAACCATGAGCGCAAAAAAATGCTATCATAGTCAACAACTTATTTTAGCCTTTTTCATTATTCAATTATTATTTAACAATTAGGGCGTGTTGAACATTCGCAAATAGGCACTGCTGATCGCTAAAATTGTTCC